>NZ_JAYGHD010000143.1:0-9424 GCF_034932245.1 Nostoc sp. UHCC 0251 | reverse complement strand
CACCGCTTCCTCTCTTCTAGAATGGCTGGTATTTTATTTTTCTGCAAATCCCTTAGGTGTTGGAGAAAAGCATACTCTCTACTTTTGCTTGTGATACTTGCGTAAGTCCTGTCCTTGTCCTGTTTGTCGTTGTGGGCAATATCTCCTGGAGTGCGATCGCGTAGCAGACGCCGTTACCAAGAAGTGCTTTGCACCTCTCCACTGGGCGCATTTAGAAGGAGTTTTCCCTCAAGCACTTGCATTGCTCAAAGGTTCTATGAAACCATTTCAGCCATACATTTGGTCAAAACCTTTGGTCGAGGGCATCAACAGTATTTGACGGAACTAGAAAGGCGATCGCATTCTAGTTTTAGAGGTGCGATCGCCTGGAATAATCACTTCATGTATCTCATCTGTAAAAGCTGCGATCAAAAATTTGACAGCAAAGAAAATGTGTAATTAACCCCATTTGACATACCTTGTTATCGTACAAGACTGCACAATAACGATACTTTTTACTGGGGTAATTGCGAGGATGGTTGAGGTAATACGGGGTGTGATGATGACAATCGCATTGTTTGAATTACAGGCAAAAAGCTAATTTTGTTTAATAATTCAACTTTTCGTTGATACAGAATTTGGGTGTGATTGGGGTAATTTAGTCATAATTTAGGAGGTGTTTTGATCATCAGGTATTAAAGTAATCTTTAGTACTCTAATATACTTAGAGTTTACGGTTTTGATTTGGTATTAGTGTTATGGAGGTACTTCAGCCCTCTGGCAATTTGCTGTAGTTGTCGGCTGTTTGCAGTGGACTTTCTACTCAATGGAGTTGAGTATGAATGCTATAGCGCCATCGAAGAACATCGCCGTAATAGTTTTTTCTCTATGCACTTTGTATGTAAAAAAGCTGTTAAACCCTGTAAAGAAAGTGTTTTACACCACAGTATTTTTCCCATTTCGGTTAAATTGGGAACGATAGTAAAAGGTAATAAAAGATTAAAGATATGCCCAAAACTAAGGAGAAAACAGACGTAAAAAAGGTAGTAATTACGATTGACATGGGTGCAAGTAAAACCAAGGCGATCGTTCAAGAGTATCCAGAGGGAAAGCCTGTTGTTTTACTTTTCGACTCAGAAGTAGCAGATATTGCTAAAGCTTCGATTGAGAGCGTTCAACAAGAAGGTAGTCCTGAATCTCGTACTTGGGTAGGAATAGGCGATGAGTATTACGCCTTGGGAGAGCTTGCCCGTCGTCGATTTGGGGGTATATCGCAGCTGAAGGAGCTAAAGTACGAACTGGCAGTCCCTAAAATTTGTGGTGCATTTTGGCTGGCTAAAGAGAAGTTGAACCTGGGTAATGATGTTGCAGCTTACTTGAGCATCTTGCTGCCGCCCGGTGAAGTGCAAGACAAAGAACAGTTACAAGTTCGGTTGAAGGATGCGTTTCGAGGATTTGATACACCAGCAGGTAAGATGCGGGTAAAAATGCTTCGTTATGATGCAGCTTCTGAGGGGAGTGGGATATTTTTTCACCGTAGGCGATCGCTTGGCAATAATATGCCTGCTTCTATGTATGTAATGCTTGGTTATCGCAACGCAAGTATTTTCACCTTTCGCAGTGGTTCAATTGGTGCGGGAATAACCAGCAATTTTGGTATGTCTTGGCTGGTGAATAATTTTACTTCCAAGACATCGGGACTAAGCCCTGATAATCCCAATATTATCGAGGTGTTGGTAGAAGCTGGAGTTAGTTGTGACTCCCAGGTGATGCAGAAACTCTCACGCAAGCGCAAAGGTGATGAAATTCAACTTGATGGTGAGTCGATGTCCAAGGCTTTATTGCTTGCTAGAGATGAATATTGGCGTGCGATCGTCAGATGGTTGCGCTCGAAGATGGATGAGGATATTGAAGAACTGGTGTTTTGCGGAGGGACTGCGGATTATATTCGTCCAGAAATAGACGCTTACTTCCAGAAAGAGGGAATTAAGGTATCCTGGCACGGTAATATTTTTATACCTGATGAGATATCTTGCGGTATTGGCAATCGGATGGCGGATGTCTGGGCGCTCTACCAATATATGATTATTCAGTTTGATGAGTTGACTGGTTATACTCGCTCTGAGGTTGTACTGCTAACTAAATCCGCTGAAGGTAGTACAGATAATCCAGATGAAGAAGTTAAACGCAAGTATAATTTTACGCCTTGTGAGCGACCTAGTACCTTTATTGCTGTGAACGAGAATGTTTGATTAGCTCAGAAAAAGTAGTGTAGTTACAAGGACTGCAACTACACTTCTGGGATGCTTTTTACGTAACTTCTTAATAACCACTGCATGAATGAGCCGATTACTCGTGGTTAGGTGAGAATAGCTAGTTCTAGGGGGATTGAAAATAATTCCTTGTTGGCAGCGCCCCTTTCTATAATGACATCAGGTAGATAGAGAATATTGTTATCCCGCTTCAATCGAGTACACTTTGAACAAAGACTGTTGTTCAGCGTAGAATCTTCATGGCAAGGTGGTTATATTATGTCAACAGAAGATTTTTCTTCTCAATAGCTCAAAAAAGTCGCATTAATAGCTGCTGGTTGACACAGCTTTAAAGGTTGAAATCACATTAGAATTATGCCGTTGGTTTTTATACTCAATAACCAGCTTGCACAAAGGCAATAATGCTTTCCTACGGAACTATTAGATTGAGCAAGTGCTGAGTGAATATCTCTTGGACGGGGTATATTTCTTTTTGTGTACAATTCCACAATAGGCAATCTGTGTAGCTAGGTCGATATTACTTGCAGTCAACCTCTGTGTTGATAGCAATCCTTGTTAGAGAAATCAGAAAAATGATATAACATTATCTCAAAATTCTTCGCACAAACTGATATAACGTTATCTCATGACTGGAGTCGGAAATATAGTAATCAAGAAAGAGAAAAAATTATGCCTGCCAATTTGACCCTTTCGATTGAGACAAACGCTGGAGGAGTGGCAAAAAGTACTATTTCATACAATCTTGCGTATGAGTTGGGTGTTCGTGGTTATTCAGTGGCACTATTAGACATCGATCCTAACGAATCATTGACATTATTTTGCGGATTAGGAGAATTTAAAACTCAGGGAACAATGGCTAATGTTTACCATCCAGACTTCAATGGGAACTGGCCTTTAGTTACAGCTTGGCAAGGTAAGATTGACAAAATTCAAGTTTGTAAAGGCGGAAAAGAATTACACGAAACAATTCGGGAAGTTTCAAAGGATCTGCGTGGAGCTTATACTCTTGCAGATCGGTTGAGTGATTACCCCTTATCTCACGATTTTGTAATTATCGATTGTCCTGCGACATTGGAGCCTTTACCACTGACTGCTCTTGCAGCTTCTAGCCACGTGTTAATTCCCATTCAACCTGAATACAAGGCTTCTCAAAGTGCTGCTGCGATGATTGAGTGGTACTATTTCAACTGCAAGCGGCTGAGATTGAAACCGACTCCGAAAATATTAGGTATAGTTCCCACTCGTTGGAAAAGTGATTGGGGAGCGCATAGAAGTATTGTTGAGGAACTTCCCCTAGTCTGTAAAAATTTGGGAATTCAGTATTTTAGCCCAATTCGAGAATCAGCGGATATTCTTAATGCTTCTGGTAGAGGGCTACCTCTAGGGATTTACAGACCGGGTAAAGAGGCAAGAGGAGATTTTATGCAAATTGTTGATGCACTAGTTCAAGAACTTAAGCTAATAAGAGGTTAATAAATGACAAAACCAAACAAACCGAGCGTACTTGGAATGTTTGCTTCTGCTGCTGATTCACAACAGAGATTTGAGCTTGAAGAGCAAGTAGAAGAGTTACAGGCAGAGATTACAAGATTAAAAGATGAAGAGGCACAGGGAAAGCTTGCTGAAGAAGAACGTACACTTCTCAATCAAACTATTGAAGACCTACGAGAACATTTGAAAGCATCTGGAATTTTTAAAATTCACTATAGTGAAGTAAGACCCAATCCGAAACAAGCAAGGCAAACATTTACTTCGGATAGTATTCGGAGTATGGCTGTTTCAATTAGAGAGGAAGGGCAACAACAGCCAATTATTTTACTACCGGGAAATCTCCTTTTTGATGGAGAACGGAGATGGAGATCGGTTGCAGAAGAGTTACAGCCAGAAATTGAAACACTTGATGCAGTGATGCTTCTGAAAGAACTTTCGGAAGAGGAATTACATGCACGTACCTTATTAACTAGTCTTCACCGAGAAAGCTTGAATGAGCTAGATTTAGCCGAAGGTTTGATTCAACAGGCTAAGTTAGCTCTGGAAATTGAACAAGAAGAAGTAGTTAAAGCTCTTAGGAGAGTAATAGCTAGATTAAACGCAAAAAAACTGTTGCCCCAATTAACTGAATTGGTTACTTTAACTAGAAAAGAGCAGTCAGAAGGCATTAAAGAATTTAATTTAGACGAAATAGAACAAAGTATTCTTCTGTTGTTACTACGTTTTCAACAAAATCCAGCATCAGTAGATGCAAATGTATTTCCTTGTTTACGGCTTTCAGAAGACTTAAAAACTGCGATTAGACAATCAGGACTTGGTGCAAACCATGCCCGTTCACTCCAAAAACTAAATTCTAAAAATTTAAAAATTGAGGAAACTAAAGCTCTTAAAATCCGACAAGATGCTACATCACAAGTTTTGCAAGAAAGGCTAACAGTCGCTCAAACTCGTTTTCTAGTTGCCCAAACTATTGCTGAACATGCTCCTGAAACAAAGCCTAAACCAAGTCACCAAATCAGTTCTCTAATTCGAGATGTCTCAGCAACTAAGATCGAAGATATCCAGCAAGAGCAACTGAGAGATTTATTGGCTGTATTAGAAGCTAAGGCAAAAGAGATTCGGAAAAAATTGGACTAATACTATCTAGTCAGACTTAGTTCACTGAACCGGAGATGTCAATGAAATCTCTACCCAACACCCATCTAAACCACTTAAACAACAACTAAAATCCAATGCTACTGTACCGCAACCTAACCCAAATCCTACTAATGAAGCAATAGAGCAAACTCCGGTTAAATCTCAGCCCCCACTCTACGCCTGTTGGGAATGAGCCATCGCCGCAACAAGTAGAATCACTTGCGATGTCACTCGATTTGCTGCAAAGCGTCTACACTGACCCCGATGATGAATCAGTACAACAATCCAAACCACAGCGATCGCCTGAATCTCCCAGAGTAAAACAAGAATTATCAGCAGAACGGTTTCAGTATATGAGATTTTTAGACTGCGATGAACCAGTAAGCCGGATTATATTCGAGTGTTACCACTGTCAGCAGGGAATACTCAGCGAGTACACTGGTGAACCTGTAATGGGAGAGTACAAAGGCCGTCCTTCACTAATTCAAGTAAAAATCCAATGCCCTAATTGTGAGCAGACGGCTATCAGATTAACAACTGGGGAGGTGCTTTCAACAACAGCGATTCTTTCACCTTGGCAGCAATGATGACAGACACCCTCTTTAAGAGTGACTGGTAAGAGATATTAACGATTGATAATGCAAATGAGATTTTTAACTCCAATAATTACTGCACTAACGATGCTTACACTCACGAGTTGCAGCACCGCTACTACTGAACAGTATGAAGCTACAGCACTCACCAGTTATACCTGGCAAGTTAAGTATGCCAATAACCTAACTAGTGAACCTCAACCCCGCATTGAAACCTTCGCTACTACCTCAGTCTTGAATCGGAATGGAGTAAAACCGTCAGAAGCAGTTGTTGGCCCAGATGATCGGGGGTTATGGTGGCCTACTTTACCGCCACGACCAAGTGTTGATGAAGTTGAACAACGCAATAAATCTCAAGAAGAGGCAGGCAAACCTGAATTGGTGAAAGATGTCAAGTATAAACTGACCTATGGAGTGGGTAATGCACAGAATACGCTACCTACTAACTATGAAGTTTATCGGCAGGTCGTGAAAGCGTACCCGACACAGCAGGCTTTGCAATTGACTTTGGGCGTGAATGATAATTCAGTCGAGAAGGCTGAACCTGTAAGCAAGTAATAACTCTAAGTTACGTAATAAACAAGAACTTATAGATCAAGACTGTACTGTTTTTCAACTAGCAGTATTGAGCTTACAAGCCCAAACGAAAATCTCAAGTCTTGCAATAGCTTGTCCAAACGAGCAATTTGTCGTAGCTAAATTCCAAGTGGATCAGAACCTTGGCTTATTTCTTGCGGAGAACTAAATTGCTAAATTTGGTAATAAAAAAATTGATATTAAAGCATAAATCAAATAGTCAACCATCTAAATTAATTTCTACTGTGTTGATAAAAAAGATTTCAAAAATTGTTTATGGGGGCTATATGGGGGCTATGTATACCCCAAATATAGGTTAGTACTTTTGCAAGAATATGACCCCTGCATAGGGTATATATAGGTGCTAAGTGGGGTATATTTGACTCAATTAAATTTTATACCCCACTTAGCCCCCAAGGGGTTATGATAAGCTCTTGAGACTGGAGAAAAAAGCAGGGGGCGGAGGGTAAAAATTTATAGCAATTTATTTTTATCTCCCTTACTCAAGAGCTCCCCCTTTGCACCAGAACAGATAACTTCCAAAAATCAAAGTGTATAGACTTATCCCTCATGTCAAACATTCACACGTTACAAAAAATTTTTCCTGCGGGTTTCGATAACGGCTACGGAAGTCTAAAACTTTTAGTCGAAGGATTTGAAGTAGTTCGTGTGCCGAGCTATATTTCAACAGCCGAGATGGAAGATGTGCCAGGGCGTGTAGTTTTTAACGGCAATGCTTACACCGTTGGAGAGTCAGCTTACCGTACAGGAAATTATTTTGACCGCAACACAGACAATAATGAAAATAAAGTCAACAACGCATTGTTGACTTTGTTCGGTGCATTGGCACATCTGCCATATCGTAAAGCTTGGCACTTAAAATTAGTCGTCAGTTTACATGATGTTGGTCTAGCTTCAGAATTACAAAAAGTACTCAATGGAGAATATCAGCCAATACTTGCTGGCAAACAATCAGATGTAAAGGTAGAAGTCCTGAAAGTTGTACTAGAGGGTATGGGTGCATTGTTTGGGCATCCACTACCGAAAAAACTAACCATTTTAGACTTTGGTAATGGTACGACCCTGTATTCTCGTTACAACCGGGGTCAGCGAGAAGTTCACACTGCCTACCCTATAGGCGTAGAAGTTCTCATCGATGATATTTCCCAGAAGATGAAACATTTAAATGGCGGAAAAATCGGGGATGCTTCCAAGATTCGGTTTTGTTTGGAAATGGGACATACCAAGTACAGCCGTGACATCGATATCAAAGATATATACAGTACGTGCTTGAAAGACTGGTATGAAAAATACTTGAAGAAAACAGTAAATTTGACACTTGATGCCAAGCACCAAGGGGATGAAATCTGGGCGATAGGTGGAGGTTGCCTGTTACCAGGATTTAGGAAACTGTTGGAGAAGAATGGGTTTAAAATTCTGGACAATCCAGTAGAAGCGAATGTCTTTGGGCTTTTAGAGATGGCAAAAACCATTATCAGCAAGAATCCAACAAGCACCTCTGGGAAACTATAACAATGGCAGATAAACAAGACCTAGCACCGGAAAAAGTTCGGCTCAAAGATAATTACCGAGAGCGCATATTTGCAGAATCGCAACAACTAGGTAAAAGTTACTTGGAGACGCTTTACTTTATAGTTGATTGCTATTTTGTTTTCATCAAAGCTGGATTACCTGCACAAAAAGTAGCTTTTACGCCGATTACTACTGAGGAGAACAAACTTCCTTCAAGGACTCCAACTCCAATTACAGACGAGCAAGAAGAGGATTCTGAAGGGGAAACATTTAGCCTTGATTTTGATTTGTAACTGTTCAGATGAAGTTGGCAATGGTAATTCCCAACCCGTGGGGGTAATGATGTCAAAAAAGTTTTAAATTTAGCTCTTGTGTAAGTATTTTAGGATTTATGTACTATAAGATGAGTTGATGTCAGCGATTTTACCAAACAGTGGTTTTTTATTCTGGATTTCTGTAAAAAAAAATAATGCCAGTACCAACAAGTAAGCCTGTATGTACTAGCATTATTCAGTTAAGTGGGTCTAGAACGGAGGTTCTTGGTCTAAATCTTCATCTGTCGAAGTAACGTTATCTTCGAGTATTTCCTTGGCAAAATCGGGAGTTTTAGGCGAGTGAGGGGTTTTACTAACGTGGGTGAGTTCGTTGATGGGTTGTGCTGACATAAAGTTTCTGATTACGAATGTGGCAATCTTTTCTTTGTAATCACCCCTGTTATCAACTAGCAAATCGAGATATCCTTCTGCTGTGCCGTGTACGCCTTCCCCCTGTTCGTTAATAATGACGGCGGGTGCGCCCTTGGAACGGAATGGCATCTCGTCAGCAACTACTCCTTCCTTTGAACGGTAGTAGAATTCGGCGATCCCAAAGGCAATCAAGGAACCTTCTTTGTCGTGGGTAGTGTTCACTGACTTAAGATTGATAGTTGCAGTATTATGAATCATGTTCGTTTTATTTGTAGATTGATTTGATGGTTTATCGCCTACGATTTATACTGCATAGGCGATTTGTGATTTCCTAGAAATTTGCGTTAGCTACAGTCTGTGTTTCGTTTGGTGCAGAAGTGGATGTAGATTCCTCCTTTCGGGGTGAACCTAACAATTCAATAGCGTTGATTGTAATTACGGGTTTTTGCCGCATAGTGCCAGAATTTTTATCTGCCCAACGATCAAATCCAAACTCGCCAGTAATTGCAATCTGAGTTCCTTTACGAACGTAATTTCCAATCACTTCTGCTTGATTTCCCCAGGCGACTAAATCAAACCAAAGGGCTTGCTCACTTCTATAGGGTGGTCTTACTGCAATAGAGATTGAAGCCTTAACTGCGCCAGACTCGAAATATTTAAGTTCTGGTTCTTGTCCGCATCTGCCAACCAGCATGACTTTGTTGATATAGTTCATAACGCGAGGATTTATATATTTCTCTTATTACTGCGTTAGCATTAGTTCTTTCAGGATTTATTATTTTGACGAGTTGTTTTATTTAAACCACATTCTTTTTTATTCATACTCATAAGTTATTTTTTGTACTTGTTTCTCGTAAAGTTGTGGTTTTTACTAGGGAAGGACGAGTTACTCTGTGCTATGGTGGTATCGCAATTAATGTGGTCTGTATCTAAAAATTATAAGTAATGACTTATGCCTGAATATCTTCTCCTGAAGCGAGTAAGTATTTGTAAGCTGATGCTTTTGGCTTTGATGTGGATACAGTTCGATGAAAATAGCCAAAACCAGCTGACTCCTGACTACTCATCTTCTTTGCAGGTAGAAAATCTTACCTGGTTAGGTGTAGCGACCTGCAATACTAATCGCTCAAACCTGCAATCAAGACATTTACAAACC
>NZ_JAYGHD010000142.1:0-9546 GCF_034932245.1 Nostoc sp. UHCC 0251 | reverse complement strand
ATAGTAGGGTTTTCGGAGTATCAGAATTATGTTTCTTCCAAAAGTGGATGCTCCCTAGCAACTAAGTTCACTTTTCAGGAAATATATGGAGACTTAGAAGAACGTATCGAAACATTTTGACCCCTAACCCTTCTTTTTTCAAATAAATATACAAAATATGTCTATAGAGAGATTGACAATATATTTTTTCGCCCAAAGTATCCTGCCTTCTTAGCAAACTGGCTATAATTATTTTCCATCTGTCTCAGAAATCAAATTCTCAAATACACAGCATTTCTATGGGACGTGTTCGTTCTAAATCTGACCTACCGACAAAAATATGTCCGGTATGTCAACGTCCTTTCACATGGCGTAAAAAGTGGCAAGATTGTTGGGACGATGTGAAATACTGCTCAGAACGTTGTCGTCGTCGCCGTTCTGAAGCTCAAAATGAAACTAACCGCAACACAGACGCAAATAGCGCAAGAGATTAATGGAGTCACTGGTGCAACCTAAATTAATTATTCATGGGGGGGCTGGTAGTTCTCTCCACGGTAAAGGCGGATTGGAGTCGGTGCGCCGATCGCTCCATACAGTAATAGAAGAAGTCTATTCTCTACTATTATGCGGAGCAACTGCCTCAGAGGCAGTGGTGCATGGTTGCCAAATGCTCGAAGATAATCCCCGCTTTAATGCTGGTACTGGTTCAGTACTACAATCTGATGGGCAAATCCGCATGAGTGCTTCCCTGATGGATGGCGCATTAGGAAGGTTTAGTGGTGTAATTAATATTTCGCGGGTGAAAAATCCCATTGAGTTAGCCCAATTTTTACAAAACTCACCAGACCGAGTGCTATCAGATTTCGGTTCGGCTGAATTAGCGCGGGAAATGCAAATTCCCAGCTATAACGCTTTAACTGATTTGCGGTTACAAGAGTGGATACAAGAGCGCCAGGATAATTTTAAAAGCTCAATGGCTGGTGTGGTAGCAGAACCCGAACTACTAGAAACCAGCAATGCTGGACGTGGGACTATCGGTGTGGTAGCTCTAGATGCATCTGGTAGGCTAGCTACTGGTACTTCCACTGGTGGTAAGGGCTTTGAGCGGATTGGCAGGGTAAGCGATTCTGCTATGCCAGCAGGTAATTATGCTACTAGGAATGCTGGTGTTAGCTGTACTGGCATTGGCGAAGATATCATCGATGAGTGCCTAGCTCCCAGAATTGTAGTACGTGTCACTGATGGGATGTCCCTGAAGGAGGCCATGCAGCGCTCCTTTGGAGAAGCCCACCAGAACAAACGAGATTTAGGAGCGATCGCCTTAGATGCCAGTGGAGCGATCGCTTGGGGAAAAACTAGCGAAATCTTACTCGCCGCCTACCACGATGGCGAAAAAGTTGGTGACACTTTGGAATGGACTGACAACGAACTGATCGGCTATTGCTGAATCAGTTCTAGTGCCTGGGCTAAAGTTTCTTGCTGGTTAACCATTGCAGCTAATTCTTGGGCTTCATAACGCCCCTCAAAAGCTTCTAGCGCCGCTCTTTTCAGTGCCACTTGATATCCTTGTTGCAGAATATCCATTAATTCTGCTTGATTCAAGTAAAACCCACCGGATTTGCGGCGCTTGTTTATTTTGTTGATTTCCCGCACTGTATTTTCTATCGAAACATCCCAAGAGCGATTAGAACGTTTTTCGGACTTTTGTTTAATTAAATGGATGAGCAGAATTACACCATAACTATCAATTTTATTGATTTTGTCACCGAGGCTCATTTCTTCTAACTCATCCACCAACAGTAGCGCCTCATGGATTTTGCCTTGCTCTAGAAATTGCCTAAGTTCTAGCAGTTCTTCCATACTAAATTGGGTTTGTCTTGCTCTGATGACTCAAATGGGACAAGCTAAAACCATACAAACCATTTGATTGTACTTGAGCGGTGAAATAATTAAGATACAAGGGTGCATTAGGAACCTAATTAACCATGAGATTGCTTAACCTCCACCTTCTGCTAATTCACCTCAAAAAGAGCGCGTGGCAATCCTGACTGGCGAATAATAGATCGTAAAGTACCGACACGAAGCTCGTCATAATTAGGAACAGGAACGGTTACAAAGAAAGGCAGAGGGACGAGGGCAGAAGGCACTTATGTTAGGTTGTTTTGTTTTCCTCATCTTTTACCTTTAGTTAAATCAGCTAATCTGATGATTTAATTATCGCTTTACTGGCTCTTTTTGCGCCAAGCAGGTTTCACTACCTGACGACTACGGGCAATTACCAAAGAATCATTAGGCACATCTTCTGTAACAGTGGAACCAGCAGCTACGTAGACATCATCTCCCAAGGTGATTGGAGCTACTAAAACGCTATTGGAACCTGTTTTTGTCCGATCGCCTATTTTTGTCCGGTGTTTCTTCACGCCGTCATAATTAGCAGTAATTGTACCTGCACCAATATTTACCTGATTGCCGACAACGGTATCACCTATATACGACAAATGGGCTGCATTTGTGCGATCGCCTAACTGCGTATTTTTCAATTCCACAAAATTTCCTACACGGCAACCAGCACCTACTTGTACCTGACCGCGTAAATGAGTATAAGGGCCAATCCTGCTTCCTGCTTGCACAGTACTATTTATTACCACTGAATACTGCACTGTAACATTTTCAGCCAACTGGCTATTTTCAATTAAACTTCCCGGTCCAATATGACTTCCCGTTTGAATAACGGTATTTCCCCGCAAGTGAGTTTGGGGTTCAATAATTACATCTGGGTGTAATTCTACTGTTTCATCAATGGTAATGCTTGTGGGGTCGATGAGGGTAACACCTGCTAGCATCCATTTTTCCTTGACTCGCCTTTGCAAAATTTCGTATGCTGTTGCCAATTGCAAGCGATCGTTAATACCGAGAATTTCTTGGTAATCTTCCACATCTACTGCCATAACTTTTCCCACTTGAGTCACAGCATCAGTGAGATAGTATTCTTTTTGGGCATTGTTTGCCTGTAGATGGGGAAGCACCTTTGCCAAATTTGGCCAACGGAAGCAGTAAACTCCAGCGTTAATCCGGTGATTTTGTCTTTGAGCAGCATTACAATCTTTGTGTTCGACCATTTGCTGCACAATATTTTCATCGTTACAAAAAACTCGCCCGTAGCCTGTAGGGTCGGGTAGGTGCGAGGTAAGAATTGTGGCGGCGTTTTGATTTCCGGTATGAGTTTGTAACATCTGCTTGAGAGTTTCGCTGCGTATCAACGGTAAATCGCCGTTAAGTATCAGCAAATCTCCTGTGTAGTCTTCTAAGTGAGGAAGTAATTGCTGGATGGCATGACCTGTACCCAGTTGCACAGTCTGTTCAACAAACTCCAAGCTGGGAATTGAATGCATGGCAGCTTGCACTTCCTCAGACTGATATCCCACAATCACGATTCGCCGTGAAGGCGAAAGTGGTTCTACACTTTCGAGAACTCTCTCAACTAGCGATCGCCCCCCCAAAGAATGCAAAACCTTGGGTAAGCGTGATTTCATCCGTGTGCCGCGTCCCGCCGCTAGAATTGCTACAACTACCATAGTTAGCTATCAGTGAAATTATGATTAATGCTGTTAGTACTTTAAGATTTAGGCTCAAATCATACTAGCTAATCATAGAAGACTGAAATATACAATGAGTGAGGACTATACCAATTTTTGCTGATCACGGCAGCTACAAAATTTCTGACTCCCTACTCTTTTTCATAATAGGAGCGAATAAACTCGGCAAATTGCTGCATTAGTTTGGGATTACGCCAACCGGAATCAGTTTCTTGTTGCATAATTGAAAGTGCTTCTACTGAAGTAAAAGCTTTTTTGTAAGGTCGTTCGCTGGTTAGGGCATCGTAAATATCAATCAACTGAAATACTTGCGCCAGGTAGGGAATATCATTCTCCTTGAGTCCATCAGGGTAGCCTGAGCCATCCCAGCGTTCGTGGTGATGGCGAATAATCGGAATTACACCCCGCATACTGCGTAGTGGCTTGCAGATTTTTTCTCCAATCAAAACATGCTGCTGCATGATCTGCCAATCTTCGGGGGTGAGTTTGCCTTTTTTCAGCAGCACTGCATCGGGAATACCCACCTTACCAATATCGTGGAGATAACCACCCCACCTTAAATCTCGAATTTGGTAGCGTGAGAGGTTGAGGTATTCACCAAAAACTTGCCCCAATTTTACCAAGCGTTCACAATGGTTGCCTGTATTGGGATCACGACTTTCAATCGACATGGCAATGGAAAATAGTACTTGTTCGGCATGGTCTAAATCTTCGTTTAGACGCTTTTGCCTCACTAAGGACTTTACACGCGCCGCCAGTTCTACACGATCAAAGGGTTTGGTGAGAAAATCATCTGCCCCAACTTCAATTCCCCGAATACGCGATCGCCTGTCATTTAATGCTGTAATAAAAATCACTGGAATTAGCCGAGTCTGCTCATCTTGTTTAAGCAATTGGCACACTTCAAATCCATCCATTTCTGGCATCATTACATCCAGCAAAATCAAATCTGGCTGTTTTTGAGTTACCAATCCTACAACAATGGAACCACTATCCGCCTCAATCACTTCGTATCCTTCCATCCCCAAGAGGGCAACAGCAGTCATCCGACTGGCGGCATGATCGTCAACGACTAAAACCTTTGGCGGATCTAAATCAAACCCATTCACTTTAGAACCTTTGGCTTGTAGTGTTCTAGAGGCCAATGAATCATCATAATTAACATCAACTTTTATCCAAGAAGACACTGGTTGGCTATCTTTAAGCATAAGGTCTTCTTGAGATAACCCTAAAGAATAAGCCTCCACATTATTGTGCGATCCTACGGCATGATTTGAACCGATACTCTTCACTGTGTTAATGGGGTTAGACTCATTAACAATTTGTTCTGTAAAGCCTGTATGGTTGGATTTCCATTGAATCACAAAGGCACTCCAGTTTTTTGCACAAGTTAACAGTGTTAGATTTCAAAAAAATTTAATATTTGGCTGTATCAGAACCAGAGTTTTTATAGGGATTATGCATGATGTCAAGCTGTATATCTAAGTTTTTAGCAGCATGTATCTTTTATGTTACGAATAATGAGTATCTTGTTGTCAAATTTTTTGCTTCTAATTCCAGTATGATTAATTTTAACAGATGTTAAATCAGGCTTTTTACGGATATTTTCTTATACGATAGCTCCAAAAACCACTGTAATTGCTTGCTTTCTCTCAAAATATAGGGTTTTTAGTTATAAGTCTTTATAGTAATCATTAAGTATACATATTTTTACTTACTCAGTTATCGTAATACCCAAACAATATGTAAAATTAGATACTATCATAATTCTTATTTATTTGCATCGGAAAAACTCATTGCCTGAGTGTCTGGAAAGGGAATCAGAATTTTTGGAAAATATAGATAATTTCTCTGGAATTAAGGAGTAAGGAACTAGTACCGTAAGGCGGAAGTCAAAAATTGACCCTGAGCGCAGTCGTAAAGCCTGCGGCATAGCTACGCTTAACGCGTAGCTATGCCGCAGAGAAGGGTCAAAAGTCAAAAGTCAAAAGTATTATGTAATAAGCTCTTTATGGATTTTAAATGGTTGCTCTATTTACGCCGTGGGGTACTAGTTTAACGCTGCAAGCGATCACTGCTTAATACCAATTCTTTGTGAAACTTCACAAAATCAGGCTTGATTCAGACTTAGGGCTTAAGCAACTTGTTTAGGAGCAAGCTCACAGATCATTAGTATAGTTAAAAACTAGTTCCCATAAAATCCCTGCCTTGCATTCCCAATAGCCACCTTTTTCGCCAACGGGAGGTAGGCTCCAGTGAAGAGGCTTGTTGCTCTTGTTGTCGCCGCATTACTATGACTTCGATTGAATCGTTTAATTTCGGATCGCGATAGGGAATGGCAGCACGGGTAAGTAAGTGTTCTTTTTCAACTTGCGAGAGGGGAGTGAGTGTTGTTAGCGGTAGCGTGGCGTTGAGGCAGTGCTGAGTGGTGTTAGCGGTAGCGGGGCATTGGGTAAGTACTGAGTAATCTTTACACTCAGCACTCCTGGAATGGGTTGCCACAGTTCCAGGCGATCGCCTTCCCACAGGTGGGGTAGAACCAATCACCAAACCAGCGGATAAAAGTGCTGCGCGTACAGCAGCAGAACAAGAATAAGTAGCTAATAAACCATTTTGATCTAAACAGAATGAGAGTTGTTTAATAAATTCAACAGTCCATAATTGAGGACATTGAGGTGGTGAAAAGGGATCGAGGAAAATTGCATCTGCCCAGAAACCCGACTGACGTACTACCATTATCGTAGTTCTAGCATCGCCAATTAATAGTTTTGCTTTTAAATAATCGCTAATGCCCCATGCCCAATACCAAATTTGTTGTTTCACCAGCTTGGTTGTTTGAACATCAAGAAGATCCACAAGTCGTTATTGTGGATTGTCGCTTTTCTCTAGCCGATCCACCACTAGGGCAACAACAGTACCAAATAAATCATATAGAGGGGTCATATTATCTGGATTTGAATCAGGATCTTTCCAGTCCAGTGGGTAAGCATGGTGGGAGACATCCTTTACCTAACCCCAATGATATAGCTAAAAAATTTGCAGCGATTGGGGTAAATTACCAAAAAAGTTTAGTTGTAGCCTATGATGATTCGCGTTTTGCTTTTGCGGCTCGTCTATGGTGGCTTTTACGCTATCTAGGACATGAGCAAGTAGCAGTACTGGATGGAGGCTTTGCTGGATGGCAAAAAGCTGGATATCCTGTTACAGATGCCGTTCCTGAACCCCGGATGGGTACGTTTGTAGCTCAAGTGCAAACAGAAAAGGTGGTAGATATTACAGCAGTGAAAAGCCAGAAAGATAGCCACAACGTAGTATTAGTAGATTCAAGAGAAAGCGATCGCTATCGAGGTGAACGAGAGCCAATTGATAAACTTGCCGGACATATTCCTGGTGCAGTCAACTATCCTTGGCAAGAAGTTACAGACTCGAATGGCTACCTACTCCCTCAACCAGAACAACGCCGTCGGTGGGAACAGCTAGAAACAGCCGCAGAAATCTTGGTTTATTGTGGTTCTGGCGTTACTGCTTGCGTAAATTTACTTTCTTTAGAATTAGCTGGCATTAGCAAAGGTAAGCTTTATGCTGGCAGTTGGAGTGATTGGATTTCTTATTTATAGTCATTGGTCATTAGTGAGCTACGCGCAGCGTCTCGTAAAGAGAAACAAGCGTCACGCGTCAGAGTCATTAGTCATTGGTTTTTAACAAAGGACAAATTTCAAAACCGACCTAATTGAAAATTGTAATTAATAGTGAAGAACCAGCCGTCAAAATCAATGTTTTCGGCGGTTGAACTGCCTAAATTTACTCCAGCTTGCACATTCAAATTGCTTGTATCAGATATTCGGTAATTTAAGTGGCCGAATAGCCGATGAAATTGGTCTTCTCGATCGCGCTGTGTAAAGTCCGAAAAGTTACCCTGGTAGTCGATACCAACCTGGAGAGGTTTTTGCAAGTAGTAGTTCAGAGAAACCCAAAAGGAATTTATTATCCGATTACGACTTAGGGGATCAGCAAAATTTACACTCAATTCGTAGAAGCTATCTAACGTTAATCTTGGAGTCAAGGGATCTCGCCGTCCCAGAGACAGTTGAAAAGAATTCTCATTTAAAAAACGATCGCCTGCTTTAAAGCTATTCAGGCGATCGCTGTTGTTGGCATAAAATAAGTGTTGATTGCTCCAACTGATTTCTCCGAACATTCGCTGCGATAGCTGCTGGTAAAGGCTAAGATTAAATCTCACCTGGTTGTAATGATATTGCGACTGATTGATATAACGAATGAGATTGCCATCAATTGAGGCGTTTAAATAAGTCTTAGATGTCAAAGGGAAATATGCAGAGGCTAGTGTCAGCCCAGAAATGATTAAACCATCTTCTATGGGACTATCATTTGAGGAAAAAATATTACTCGTTTGAAAGTAGCCTACACGACCCAGTAGATAGCCTACGGGTTTAACGTTAGGTATTCTGGGTTGTTGTATCGGTGGTAGCTGCTGTTCTAGGGGTCGTAACCGCACCCGCAATCCCAATTCGCGATCGCTATCAGATTCAGGTGGCTGTTTTGGCGATCGCAGCAATTGTATTAGCTTATCTAGCCTTTCGGAATACTTTATCTCAGGTGGATTCAACAGTTGCTCTTTTGACTCTGAAGGAGATGTAGGCAAATTACTTGGCTGCAATTCTAGCTGTGGCGAGTCATTTTGCTTTTGAATATTTTCAGGTTCTTCAGTTTGGCCTGGGGTTTGAGTCGTTTCTGGTGTTTGCTGTGTCACATTTAACGGCATCTGAGAGTCTAAAAGATGCGACTCACCGGATTGCTTGCACAAAGAGTTAATTGCCCCTTGCTCCAAATTCTGACATAGCTCATCAGTTAGCTGTGTATTTGCTAAATTTTTAGGACGCCAAATATCTGTATTTGCAGATTCTACCGCATCTACTCTAATGCAACACCAGCTTCCACTACTGGATGTTAACAAAATACAAAAAAATAAATTCTTCCAGTTTTTGAGTCGCATTTGTTAGATTGCGTTGATCGCATTTGGCAAATGTAGACCCGTAAGCTGTATCGAAAGTTCCGACTCAGAAGATATAATTGAGTGCATTGATCTTAACCTTGTAAGTATATACTTAAACTACAAACTGACATTGCTGATTTTCGGATTCATAGCCGGATTTTTTTGCAAAACTGAGATGAGGCGATACTATTTATCTTGCTCAAGGTTAGTGAAATATAGCCAGTAAGTTACTTCACAGCGCATCCCTAACAGCTTCTTATCTCTGTAGCTGATCTGATTAGAATCGATTATATCTAAGGTATTTTTGATTTAATTATTGATATCAAATAACCTTCTTTTATCAGGCTGGGAGAACCCAATCGCTGAAAGCCTCTCTTAACTTTGTTTTTCACTTTTTGGCTAAAAATTTTCATTCATGTTAAAAAACAAAGTCTTAAACCTTGTGTAAATCAAAGTATTAGCTATGGATTCTATCTTGTTTTCCAAGAGTGACAAAAGAACGTTAAGTAAGTCGACATGATAAAACCCATGTATATTTAATTTTGTAAAAACTATGTAATGGCCAATTTCTAGCTATTCGCTGATTTTACATTTTGTTATATAGCTTGCTTTTTTAACGCCAACTTACTAACTTTAAAATTTGCCGCAAGCTTTATTGTATATTCACAAGTTATCAAACTATGCTTTATAAATCGTTTCCACTATTAGTGATTGGTTTATGGGGAATTATAGTACTGCCATTGCCAAATAGGGTAAGTGCCATAACTCCTCTAACGCGAGCAGAGATTCAGAACCTCCGCAACATGGTACAACTGATACCCAAAGATAAACTGAAAAAACGTCCTGCACGCAAATTAGATGCAATGGCTCCTGGAGACGGGTTGTCAACTGGTCGAGCTTCTCTAGAGAGCCAGTCCAGTAGAAGGCATTGACAAATTAAGCAGATTGTGAGCTAGT
>NZ_JAYGHD010000141.1:0-9565 GCF_034932245.1 Nostoc sp. UHCC 0251 | reverse complement strand
CCATTAATGATCTTTTTTTAAGTCCTGGCTTAAGTACAATCATTTCATCAGAAACGAATATCAGTACTCCCCAGGAATTACTAGTAAATTATGATTCAGACTCTGACGGTAGTATTACCTTTGAAGAGTTAAAGTCAGCCGTTAAGAAAGCAGATAATTTAACCTAGCTGTCAAAAAACCCAATACCAAATATCAATACCCAAAATCCCTCTAAGCGCCCACGTTTTGAGGGAAAAGCAATTTTCATGGTCATTGGTGACTCGTTAGCACAAAAGAGATGACCACACAAGTAATTGACAAAATATCCTTTGACCATTTTTTGAATTCAAAATTCAAAATTCAAAATGAATAAGAATAATAATTTTGAATGAATTATCCTTCTCCTAACGGAGACGCTGCGCGAATGAGTCAAAGCCCCCACTGATAGCGCAGCGTTAACGACGTAGGAGCGTCTTGTAATTTTGAATTGTTTTGACATTCCCTAAACACTCACCCAGGTGGAAAGTGCTGCTATTCAAGGTTGGAAGGGACTGAAGCTGAAAATGCACTTTGGACTGGACAGTGTTAGCTCTTTCTACAGTTGACTTCGTAAGTTTGTTTTAACCCAAGATTGAACCGGAACCAACTTCCCACTGATGTTTGAGCAATTCCTGGTAAGTCTTTTCCCTTATCATCATCTGCTTATACAGCATCAGCGAGAACTCTTGAGCTTGTTCACGGGACATCTGCTGCACTTGATCAGAGAAAGTTCTCAGGCTAAATTCTTGTTCTAAAGATAATTCAATGGGTTGATTCATCGCTTTTATTACCTACTCTTTTATTTGGGGCAAATATTGCTTTATATGAATATATATTACGATAACTTTACAATAACCAAAGGGGAGTAAACCGTACTGGCGTAGGTTAGAATGCCGTATCTGCTGCTAAAAACCTTGATATCACTCCATTGTGGCAACCCAAGTAAAAACCTAAGCTCTCAATTTTCCTAGTTTGAGGTTTTTAAAAGCATTTTTAGCCTCTGCTTGCGGCTGGCGAAACAGCGCCATCGCTCAAAAGAAGAGATGGGCAATACAATTACAATTATTCCTTTGGGCAAGGGTGGTGAGGGTCGCGGCGTGATCCTGGAGTTTGAGAATGTGAAGATGACAAATTTGCTCAACTGGTGACAGATGCCATCTGTGGACTGAATAAATGGCGTGATTTATTGGGAACAGATCACGATCGCTAAAAGGTCAGTTTTTCGCAAGCAAAAAAACTAACTCTTATCCAGAACGATTTTGAAAATTTTTAGAACCACATTAAATTGCTGGAGTTGCGTTCTCACACATTTAAGCGGCTTGTTGCTCGTTGCCAAAATTTAACCTTTTCTTTAATAAAAAATCCCCCAAAAATTGCTGAAATAAGCATTGTTGCTTACTGAGCATTAATCTGATACTCATATCAATGATTGTTGTAAATCAATTAGAATTTCCCAAATCCAAAATTGCTAGCTGCGACTACCAAAAATTGCCAAGTCACTGAGCTAACTGCCTGCGATTTACAACCTTGCAAATATGGCAAGCAAAAAATAGGAGATAAAGTATGTCCCAAATGCTAAATCGTCGTCGATTTCTTCAGGCATCGGCGGCGGCGGCAGCAAGCGTAAGTGTATCCGCTATTCGCACTGCTGCTGCTGGTGTTGACGAGTATGTTGAGGCAATAGTGATTGGTAGTGGTTTTGGTGGCGCAGTCGCATCATTGCGTCTTGGTCAGGCGGGAATTGAAACCGTTGTCCTGGAACGGGGACGACAATGGCAAATTACTAGCGCAGGTAATACTTTCTCTACAAAAGATAATCCAGATGGTCGTTCTACTTGGCTTAGTCCCACTACAGTTTTACCCCCACCAGTTCCAGAAATACCCATTGATGTATATACAGGTGTTCTCGATGTTAAAAGAGGTAATGGGATTAATGCCTATCGCGGAGCAGGTGTTGGGGGTGGTTCGCTTGTCTACACTGCTATTACCTATCAGCCAACTGAAGAACTATTTTACAAAGTCTTTCCCCGTACTATTGAATACTCCCAACTAGATAGAGTTTATTATCCAAGAGTGCGTTCTATACTCAAAGCATCTCCCATCCCAGACGATATTTTACAAACTGAGTATTATTTGGCCAGTCGTATTCTCCAAAAGCAAGCAGCCAAAGCGGGTTTACAAACCCGAAAAATCGATATCGCCTTTGATTGGGACATTGTTCGTCAGGAAATCGCAGGTCAGAAAGTGCCTTCTATTATTAATGGTCAAGTGTACTATGGCACAAATAGTGGTGCTAAAAACAGCGTAGACCGTAACTATCTAAGTATGGCTTCAGCTACTGGTAACGTTGAAATCCGACCTTTGCACGTAGTCACTATGATTGGAGAATCAGATCGTGGGCGTTACCGAGTTGTTTGCGATCAAATCAACGAGCGAGGAGAAGTGCTTTTTCAAAAATCTTTTGTTTGCCGCTATCTGTTTTTGGCCGCAGGTTCAATTGGCACTACTGAACTATTGCTGCGTGCGAAAAGCAATGGTACTTTGCGCCGCCTCAATCATCAGGTAGGAAAGTTTTGGGGGACAAATTCTGATTCGACTACTGTAATGATTAATACAGGTGAGACTAATCCAACACTGGGGACTCCTGGTGTAATTGCCGTTGAACATCTCGACAACCCTATTGCCCCAGTGATACTTGAGGCATTTCAAGCACTTCCTTTCATTCCGCAGGGTCTGATTCCTGTTCTTGGTCAGGGAATTTCTAAACCAGAGGGCTATCTTACTTATAATGCCTATACTGGGTCAGCAGATTTGTTTTGGACTAACAACTCAACCGATAGCCAGAAAAATGCTCAAGCTCTCCAGTATACTTACCAACGGCTTAACCAAACTAATGGTACAACTCTAGCTGCATCACCAGACTACAGTTTTACAGCACACCCGCTTGGAGGTGCAACCATCGGGCAAGTATGCAACACTCATGGGCAGGTCTTTGGTTATCCTAATTTGTTTGTTATTGATGGTGCGCTTATTCCTGGTTCAACAGCCTGCTCTAATCCCTCGTTAACTATTGCTGCTCTTGCAGAACGGAGCATGGATCACTTTCTCAACCGGATTCCTTGGCATCGAAAAATATAACCAAGAGCGATCAATCACTCAATACAGCGCTTCCCGCTATTATGCAATACAGTTTTTCTCTTTCCCTTTCTTTTAGCGTAGTATAGCTTTCATCTCTGAGAATGGATGTACCTCATATTTTATGTAGTTGAAAGCGAGGGCAAAAGCATTGAGTTTTGGGGTGATATTCTTCACTTCGGCTCGATTCAATTTCCAAATCCTAAAATCACAGTTGTCTACGATGTCAATTTAAATGCCGCAGCAAAACAACGAGCGAAACAGTTTACCCGTGCAGAAAAATCACCCCGCCTAGTCGCAGCTGCACATTAGTATATCGAGGACTATCGACAGTTCTGGTTATAAGTTGATTTTGCTCCCTGTCAGTAGTCATAATTCCATTATTTCTGAAATTTGGAACAGCTAATAGCTTTCCTGTTTCATTATATGAAAGCGCAATCTATTTCCTCTAATCTTGAGAAAGATTGACATTTAATTTGAAGCGACGTTCTTCAACAATTGAAACAGGTAACTCACGATAATCTAATGTATATTTTGAACTCAGAATTTGCAGATGCTGTTGGGTGACATCTGCACCTTTTTCGCTCGTTGGATCTCTACCAAACCATGCTCTAGCGGTTTGAGAGCCAATAGTCAAAGCAGAAGTAGTTATCATAAATTTTCTGAGAATCTGTCCGATTTTTGAATAACTCCTGAAAACTCTTTATTCACAAACTGCGGCTCTTTCAATAACAAACCATTCATGGTACAAAATTGCTAAGAAAAATTCTTCATTCTTCAGGCGATCGCATACTGCCATAAATCCCGAAAAGAATGGATCATCTTCATAGGTAGTATCTGATAGAAAAACTGTTACAGAATTCTTATCCGCACTCCAGATACAACGTATTATAGTAATATTCGGATGATGTGATTTATCTACAGGTAATAATATTGGGCATTCTTCCACTGACAAAAATTCTGGTTCTTCATATCTGAAAACCGATGACCAACTTTCTGGGCCTTCATGTTTCTCAATAATTCTATCCCACCTAACTAACTTGATTTTTTCCAGAGTTTCTGTCGATATTTCGGAAATTTTCATAGTTTTTACTACAGTTAATAATTTTTCATAATTAACATCTGGCATTCGGCATCAATTGTTATGATTAGATTCAATTAATAGCCTAAAATAATGCCTATTTCTATATAATCATTATTATAATCCGATAACTAATGGACTTATTTGACCAGCATCTTGCAAAAATAACTGATGAATCAGCACCTCTGGCGGCTCGGATGCGTCCACGGACACTTGATGAATTTATTGGTCAAGACCATATTATCGGGCAAGGAAGGCTACTGCGGCGTGCTATTGGTTTAGATCAACTATCTTCCTTAATTTTTTCTGGGCCACCAGGGACTGGCAAAACTACTCTAGCCCGTGTTATTGCCAACACCACCCGCGCTCACTTTATCGCTATCAATGCTGTACTTTCAGGAGTCAAAGAAATTCGAGCGGCAATTGAAATAGCCCAACAACAGCGCAAGTTCCATAATCAACGAACTATTCTTTTTGTCGATGAAGTCCATCGTTTTAATAAGTCTCAGCAAGATGCTCTATTACCTTGGGTAGAGAATGGAACAATCATTCTCATTGGTGCTACCACCGAAAATCCTTTTTTTGAGGTCAACAAAGCACTTGTCAGCCGTTCGCGGATTTTTCAACTTCAGCAATTAACTGATAAAGATTTATACCAAATTGTTGAGCAAACACTAGCTGATTTAGAACGCGGTTATGGCAAGTTAACAGTGCAAATTGACACAGATGCTTTAGCTCATCTAGTTAATGTTGCCAATGGTGATGCTCGTTCATTATTGAATGCTTTGCAACTGGCTGTAGAGACTACACCCCCCGATACTACAGGTGTTATTCATATTCCCCTAGCAGTGGCAGAAGAATCTATTCAGCAGCGTGCTGTTTTATACGACAAAGAAGGGGATGCCCATTTTGATACCATCAGTGCTTTTATCAAGAGCTTACGAGGTTCTGACCCAGATGCAGCACTCTATTGGCTGGCCAAAATGGTTTATGCAGGTGAAGACCCGCGCTTCATCTTCCGTCGGATGTTAATTCTTGCCAGTGAAGATATCGGACTGGCTGACCCACAAGCAGTTGTCGTTACAAATGCTTGTGCTGAAGCCTTTGATCGCGTGGGAATGCCGGAAGGACGTTATCATTTGGCGCAGGCTGTACTTTATTTAGCGACTGCACCAAAATCCAATAGCATTATGGGCTTTTTTGATGCTTTAGCCACAGTAGAAAGTGAAAATGTTGCTTCCGTTCCCACTCATCTTAAAGATGCCAATCGGGATAAAAAAGGTTTTGGGCATGGGGCGGGTTATCTCTATCCTCACGCTTATCGAGATCATTGGGTAGAACAGCAATATTTACCCAAGAGCTTGCAAGGTCAATTGTTTTACCAACCATCAACCCAAGGTTATGAACACCAAATCGCAACACAAGTGGCACGTCGTCGGGAAGCTCAACTTGCTGCAATAGTAGAAGGTATTGGTGTTGCACCAGTGGAAGTCATGACTTATGGAACTGTTGACCGAGCAGATGAGCGCTGGTTGCAACGCACACTTTCTCAAGTAAGTACACAATTAGCATCTGTGCGCGAACGCATTTTCACTTTCGCTCAATTACAACGTCATCACTTAGTATTGGATTTAAATGCCACCACTGGTTTACTTACTTGGGAAGCAATCCGGCAAGTTCCTGAAGGCGGGGTTTATGCCTGTGTTCGCAATAGTTCTGATGCCAATGCTTTAAATGAACTTGCTGCGGCACTTCCTGAAACAATGCGACCAATAGTTTTTACTGCATCTGTTGCACAGATACCTGCGATGCTGACATCTCTTGCACCAAATGTACAGTTTGACTCTATTATCGGGCGCAATGTACTAGCCTCCCAACCGGATAAGGGGCTTGCTGCTCAATTTTTAACTCAATTGCTCCCGCGCTCAGTCAAGCTTATTTTAGCTGAGACAGTACCTCGTCATACCCAAAGGTTTTATCGCTTACTGCCCAGCCAAAATCTAGATGCCCAATTGTATGAGCGATTAGTTTTAGCGGAAGAAGCTATTTATACAGATGCCTCTGACTCCATGTTTAACTGGGACGCTGAAGATTTGCATCACGCTTTTGCCTCAAATGGACACTGCGTAGAAGTGGTTATTGAACAGTATTTGACACCTATGCACATCTCTGATAATTTTATCAAGCGTTTATTTGCTGCTAATCCCAATCGACCAAGTTATGCCGAGCGTCTGGCTGCAAATTTGACCAGTGAGGAAATAGGCATTATTAAAAGTTTATTTACTCGTTACTTACTCAACCAATCCGTTAATTGGTCAAGTGTTGTGGCATTTTTAAAGATTAGCGCATGAATCTTTTTTGACTCACAAATCACAGTCATTTATCGTTATGATTGAAAGGATGCAATTGCTATTACACACGTCCTGCTAAAAACAGATAACTGAAACTGAGATGAGGTTTATTGATTGACCATTTTTTGAATTCAAAATTCAAAATTCTGTTAGGAATAATAAGAATAATTTTGAATTAATTATCCTTCTCCTAACGGAGACGCTGCGCGAACGAGTCAAAGCCCCCAATGATAGCGCAGCGTTAGCGACGTAGGAGCGTCTTGTAATAATGAAATTGATAATTTTGAATTTTGAATTGTTTTGACTTCCTTTGAGCTTTATTTGTGAATGCTCTGCTCAAATTAAAATAATTTTAGATAACTATGCCAATTAAAAAACGCATTGAGCTTAGTCCGGGAGCTTTTCTTAATCCCGCAGATCAAAAGATAGTTGTCAATTTAGCTACTGAAGACATTTTAACTTTAATCACGCAAGAATTAAAAACTCGTTACTCTCCAGAAACCCAAAAACTTTTACTTGAGGAAAGTTCCCAGTTATTACCTAATTTCGTGCTACAAGAATTATTAAAGCGCCAAGAGCAAGTAGTAAACGTCAACCCCGATACATTAATAGTGGTTAACTGTCAAATAGCAGAGATAGAGGTCGATGACTTGGGATTTGATTTAAATGTCGAAGCATATTTTGTTATTGCAGACACAACAGGTCAAAATCATTTTCGGGCTAATAAGATTGTCCTTTGGTCGAATATATGGGGGGATGAACAACGGCTTTTCGATTTAGAAGATGAACTAGGTGACCAATTCTGGACAAATTATCAAATCCAGTTACTTTTTGATGAAAAAAATCAGCAAATAATTGAACTATCAGTATCTCAAACAGATGATTATACCGCGAGGTTAGAATTTTACCCATCCCTCAAAAGGTTTTTACCATCCATAGTTCCCTTTACTGATAATGACTTTTAAAATCAGCAATTAAACCAGAATGCGCCTAGCAATTCGGGCAGTAGCTTCTGGAGCTGATGCGACCGGATATAGGTAATATTCGAGTCACAAAACTTCGTATTCTTTGGCAAGCTTCAGATTGTAATTAGTGTTTGTTCTAATTTCGCGCACTTACTTTTTTCTCGCTTGCTCTTCCAAATAACTCATTAGAACCACCAAAATAGCGATCGCGGTTGCCTTCTATGCTAAATACCTTGAGAGGATACAAAATCCCCTGAAATGCCAACAGATTAAAGAATGTTGCAATTTTTATCTTCTTAAAACCTTTCCCCCCACCCTTATCCCTAGAGGAAACCCTACCTTCTCCCTTACCCAAAAAATAGCCAAGTCACGAAAGCGAACTACTTGATATTCTTGGCATTTCCAGTATGAAATAGGGGAAAATGTGAGCAATTGGAGCGCCTGCGTGGAATCGGAGAAAATAATATGTCTAATATGACCATTGTAAAAGGTAGCTGCCTATGTGGAGCAGTAAGCCTGTCCACAACCAGTATGAGTAATCAGATGGGAGCGTGTCATTGTAGTATGTGTCGCAAGTGGGGTGGAGGGCCTTTATTAGCTATTGACTGTAAAGGTGATGTTAGCTTCTTTGGTGAAGAAAATATTGGGCTTTATCAATCGTCACAGTGGGCAGAACGTGGATTCTGTAAGCAGTGTGGTAGCCATCTATTTTACAAATTAAAACAAAATAACCAGTATTTCATTCCTGTTGGACTATTCGAGAAATGTGAAGGTCTTGTTTTCGATCATCAGGTATTCATTGATGAAAAGCCCAAATATTACTGTTTCGCCGATGAAACTAAGAACCTGACAGGGGCCGAGGTCTTTGCACAGTTTGCACCTTCTGAATGACTCCTAAACATTAGAGTTACTTTTTACCAGTTTGAGTTAGGTTGAGCGAATGAGCGCACTGCTTCACTTACTTTCGTGCGCTCACTCACCCTTGAGACAACAAATCATCCCGCTATGTCTTTACCACTCTTGTAAGTCATAGCTCTGGGTTTTCTCTTCTTTAGAGGAACTACTGATTTCTTGGGTGCTTGTGGCGGACGGCATGTTTCGCAATATAGAGGTCGCACACCAAAAGTTTCTCTTTGTGTGGGTTGTTCGCACTGCTTACATACGAAGTTAAAAACGCGAGTATGAATTTCCCGCTTGTGCGCTCTGACGGTGTACTCTCGGACTTCAATAGTTTTGCTGGGCATCGGTTCTGTAATCGCTGTTCTATTTATAAGGATAGTTTCTAGTATCAATATATTCATGCATCATTTGAGTGAAACAGTGATAAAAACAAGTCGGAAGTCGCAAGTCGCAAGTCGCAAGTAAGATAAAAAACTTCAGTTGTGGGATACAAGCTCACTTCTGAAAAAAAATTATGTCAATACATGTAGTAATACTAGATATAAAGTGTTCTTGTTTCAAACCCACGACAACAGTTGTCGGTACACTTGCGATTTGCGACTTGTAACTTGCTACTTGGTCTGACAATCTGATGGTTTTCGCCGGGGATTAAGCAGAAGCGATGCCACCGATTCATGGCAGGTACGCGATCGCACTCCTGACAGCCGCAACTGGAGGCATCTTTAACAGCAGTGGCGACTTGTTTGCAGTCTTTGGAGTAGGGAGTTCGACTTATATAAATGAAACTAAAGTCAAACAAACCTTAGTCCTAATTAAGAAGATAATCTTTGATTTTGTTTTGATGAGAGCGCAAAATTTTTAGACCTTGATGTTCAGCTTTACGAATTGTCTCTCGACTAAGATTCAGGCGTTTTGCAGCTTGACTCAAGGTTAGTTGCTGATTATCTTCCAATCCAAAACGTAGAGTCAATACTTCTCGTTGCCTTGGATTGAGCAATGCCAGCAACTTACTCAAGTCTTGATGTAAAAGCTCTTGAGTTATTTGCTCATCTAGGGAAATACTAAGTAAGTGGGTGCTAAAATTTCCCGCTATGTAACAGAATCTTAATCAGAGG
>NZ_JAYGHD010000140.1:0-9603 GCF_034932245.1 Nostoc sp. UHCC 0251 | reverse complement strand
CCCATTCCCCATTCCCCATTCCCCATTCCCCATTCCCCATTCCCCATTCCCCAATCCCCAATCCCCAATTCCCAACTTCACACAAATATTCTTAAAGAATTTGGGTATTTGGTACGCCAGTTTGGTATTTCTTAAAAAGTCATGACATTAGGAGAATCGGATTATGACCGCTAAAACAACGAAGAATCCTGCAGATTTACCAGTTGCCGACAGTGGAGCTAAACCTCCCTACGCCTATCGCACAGGCTGGGCAATATTCTTGTTAGCTATCAATTTCCTGGTAGCAGCCTGGTATTTCCACATTATTGAATAATTAGAAGTGGAGTGGTGCTGCTCAAATCGTTCCTTTGAATAACCCTTTGGGACGAATGAGCAGCACCAAAATCATGATCAACAGTGCGATACCCTGTTTGTACTGTGAACCCAGCCAAGGGGTGCTGATTTCTTGGACAATGCCAATAATAAAAGCTGCTGCGATCGCACCGTAAGGGTTGCCAATCCCGCCAAGAATCACTGAGGCAAACAACGGTAAAATTAAAAACCATCCCATATTTGGACGTACGGCTGTAATTAGCCCATACATACTGCCGCCCAATGACGTAAGCGTGCCAGCAATTACCCAAGTCCAGAAAATCACTCGGTCAACATTGATACCTGAAACTCTGGCTAAGTCCAGATCGTCAGCCACTGCTCGCATCGCTTTGCCAATTTTGGTATTTTGCAGCAGGTAATGCAGTGCCAAAATTGCTAACACCGCCAAACCCAATACCAATAATTGATTTTGCGGCACCCTTAAACCAAAAATTTCTAAAGCTGGCGTAACAGGTAAATCATAATTTTGGTTCTTGCCACCCCAGATAAAAATAATCCCATTGCGAAGAAATAAGGCAAGTCCAATAGAAATAATAATCAGCGTAGTGGAAGTAGCACGGATAGAGCGCATCTTTGACCACAGTAACTTTTCCGATAACAGCATTGCTGCTACTGTTCCCGCCGCCGCCAGGATCATCGACAACCAAATATTGACTCCAATAGTGTTTATCAGCCAAGTCAGATAGGCTCCTAAAGTGAGAAAGTCACCATGAGCAAAGTTAGATAACCGTAAAATTCCGTAGGTAAGAGTGAGTCCAACTGCGGCTAGAGCAATAATGCTTCCTACCGCAATCCCATTAACGATTAGTTGGGCAAATTGTGTATCCATAAGCCTTAAGTTGTTTTATAAAATTTTAAGTCAGTGGTTTATATAATAATTTTTTTGGACTAGCTGCTAAATTCAACATCATAAGTTATGGTTTATAACAACATAAGTTATGGTTTATAAATAAAAAAGAATTGTCCGCTAATATACATAAAATCCCTATCGGATTTTTATGTGAAGCTAAACTTGTTCAGCGGTCTAGTTGACCATGCAGCAGTACTCAAGCTTATCAGACCAGAACTCACAGATAGATGCAACGCCAAAACTTTTGACAACAATTCAGCAACTTCGCGCCAAGTTGTGGCTGGAGAGCAGCTTGAACCAGTTGCAAAGTCGCCTTAATGATTGCCTGCTTTCTGCTTGTAACACTGTCCCACAGGCAGAAGCCGCAGAAGCAGAAATTCTCCAAATTGTGGTCAACCAGATTAACAGTGCCGTGAACAGCAGTAATTTGGCGTTTACAGATTGTGCCGTAGGCATCGCTCTGTTTCAACCACAAAAAACTGTTGCCACAGTTTGCTATGTTTCTTGTTCTCCATCCTCAAACTCACAACCTCTCTTGAGATTGCAAGAGGTTATAGAAATTGAAGATTTGCAGCAGCTTGAGAATCAAAAAACACCAAGCGCTTGGCGGTTAGCTGATGATTCTGGCAACGTCATGGGCTGGCTAATTATCGCCACAGCACCCCTAAGCTCTGATCGTGAGTCGCTCATAAAATCACAAGCTCAACTCAGATCAGAATTCATGGCAAGGTCTGCTAAACACTGTACTACAGCCTTGGTACAACTTAGACAGATCCTGTATTGGCAGGAACGGTATCAACAGTTAAGTAACTCTAATCTAGAATTGGAGCGCACCAATCAACTCAAAAATCAGTTTCTGGCAAACACCAGCCACGAAATTCGCACACCCCTTAGTTCTATTATTGGGTTTACCCACCTGCTCTTAGCCCAAGGGTATGAACCAACTAAAGAACGCCAGCAAGAGTATTTAAATATCATTCAGTCTAGCGGCAAGCACTTGCTAGCTCTGATTAATGATATTTTGGATCTCTCTAAAATTGAAGCAAATCAGCTAGAAGTGCAGTGGGAAACAATTGATGTGCCAATGCTATGTAGCAATGTTTTCGCACTGGTGAAGGAAAAAGCCGCAAATAAGGGTTTGAAACTCCGTCTAGAACTTGACCCCGATATTAAAACCCTAGTAGCTGACCCGTTACGTCTCAAGCAAATGCTGTTGAATTTACTCTTCAATGCCCTAAAATTCACCAGTACAGGAAGTGTTGGCTTAGAGGTTGCTCCCAAAGGTCTATTTGTGTATTTTACAGTTTGGGATACTGGCACTGGTATTTCCCAAGAAGACCAGGCTCAACTGTTTGAACCCTATTTCCAAATTGCCAAGGCTGTCGCTGCTGGTGGTGAAGGTACTGGTTTGGGTTTAGCAGTGACTCGGAAACTCGCCCAAATTCACGGTGGTTCCGTGAAAGTAGAATCTGAAGTAAATTGCGGTTCCCGTTTTACCCTTGTACTTCCCTTTAAGCAAGATAAGGGAGCAGGGGAGGCAGGGGAGGCAGAGGAAGCAGGGGAAGCAAAATTTTCTTCATCTCCTTTGCCTTTCACCCCTAGTTCTTCTGTAGATATTTTGCTGGTAGAAAATGACTTACCTAACGGTAATTTGATGCAAATTTATCTACATAAATTGGGATATCAGGTGACTTGGGTTAAGAATGCTGCCGAGATGTGGGAAGCTTTGGCACAGTTAAACCCAGTGGTGATTTTAATGGATGTTCATCTGGCAGATGGAAATGGCCTTAACTTGGTACAACAGCTGCGAGAAAATCGGCAATATCGGTCGATTCCGATAATTGTTCAAACAGCAATGGCGATGAAAGGCGATCGCGAAACTTGTCTAGCAACTGGAGTAAATGACTATATTTCTAAACCAATTGATTTACCACTTTTAGCCAGTCTGGTGGCCAAGTACAGCAAACCGCCAACAACAGAAGAGTAGAAGGAAATGACTACAATGGAATTTGTTGGGTGCTATCGGGTTTGGGCAGGATTGGGAAATGATGCTGAAAGAAAAATTTGAGCAATTAAAAGCCTTATTTCAAGAAATGGAGCAGGCGTTGATTGCCTACTCTGGAGGCGTTGATAGTACTTTGGTTGCCAAAATTGCTTATGATGCCTTGGGCGATCGCGCCTTGGCTGTTACGGCTGTTTCTCCTTCGCTGCTGCCAGAAGAGTTGGAAGACGCCAAAATTCAAGCTGCAACTATTGGGATTCCTCATAAAATTGTCCAGACTCACGAGATGGAAAATCCCAATTACACTTCTAACCCTGTTAATCGCTGCTATTTTTGTAAAAGTGAGTTGCACGACACTCTCAAACCTTTAGCTTTAGAGTTGGGTTATCCCTATGTAGTGGATGGGGTAAATGCCGATGATTTGCATGATTATCGCCCAGGAATTCAGGCAGCGAAAGAAAGAGGGGCGCGATCGCCTTTAGCAGAAGTCGGTGTTACCAAAGTTGAAGTTCGCCAACTTTCACAACAACTCGGTTTACCTTGGTGGGATAAGCCTGCTCAACCTTGCCTCAGTTCCCGGTTTCCCTACGGTGAAGAGATTACTGTAGCTAAGTTGCAACGAGTGGGTAGAGGAGAAATTTTCTTAAGAAAGCTAGGTTGGCAGAATTTGCGCGTGCGATCGGAAGGGGATACAGCACGTATTGAATTACCACCAGAACAAATTAAAGAGTTTGTATTGACTAACGATTTACAAACATTAGTTTCTGCATTTCAAGATTTTGGATTTATCTACGTAACCTTAGATTTAGAAGGTTATCGCAGTGGTAAGTTGAATCAGGTTTTAAATCGGGAAGCTTTGGACGTTAAACTATAGCATTTTCCTGGACTGTAGATACGGTTGTGCTTTTTTTATCTGCCTCACTGGTTTTGGCCAACTGCATCAGCGTCTCATACCAATCCGTAATCGGCAGATCAGCAGGTGCTGTTAGCTCTTGATAAACGTGTTGGCAGAGTTCTCGAAAAGCGGGGTAGCGCTCTTGACGCCAATGCTTAGTAAGTTCACCCAAAGATGCCTCATTAAGATTTCCTAGAGCATAATTGCGGTCAAAACCATGTTGCATTGGCACGACTGTCCCATCTGCTTCGATAATTAGGGGCGATATAAGATTAGCAAAGCTGTACTCTTGCTCATTTATGAACGATTCGTCTGCAAAAAAGCTACCAGGATTTGAACGCAGCAAATCTTGGTGAGTTAAATCAATATGAACAAACAGCTTTTCACCAAAAGCTTCTCGCAAACGCGTAGCTTTTAGGTAAGCATAGGATAAGATGCTGGTATTGGGTCTATATCCCATGAGGCTTTGGGTAGCATGTCCGACTTCTGCAAGTGGATGAATCTGCAATAATTTCGCCCCTTGCTCCAAGGCAAAATTTGCAACCCAGTCTAACTCTCGAAAATTTTGTTTTGTGAGTGTAAAAATAAACCCGAATGGAATACCTGATTGGCGAACCCCTTCTAGTCGAGCCGCCATTTTTTCAAAAGCTTGCTCGGAAGAACGCATACGGTTATGGGAGGCTGGCATTCCATCAAGACTAATGGCAAGTAAATCAACCGCTCCAGTCAACTGCTCGATGTGTCGCTCGTCTAAGAGTATGCCGTTGGAAGTAACCGTTGTATGCATCTGGCATTGATGAGCTTGTTTTAGCAGTTCCGGCAGAGGTTTGTAGACAAGGGGTTCTCCTCCTGAAAAGCTGGCGATGGTATACCCTTGTTCACTTGCATCGGTAATTGCTTGTAAAAGGAGCGGGACACTGAGTTGGTCACGCTCCTCTGGCCCAGAAGAAGAGTAACAATGGAGACAGCGCAGATTGCACCGTCTGGACGGGTGGATTTGCAGAATGCGGTTAAAGTTTCCAGTAGGTGCCATATGCTTACTAACTCCAATTACTCTTTTAGTACCGGGATGAAAATCCTAAGAGGAAAAGAATCACCGATCAGATGATGGACATGGTTCAAGTCTTATGGTTAAAGTAGTCTTCCTAGTTCCGGGGTGACAATCCCAAGAGGAAAAGGACGAAAAGAGTCTGGTAGGTCTAAAGGTAGTCTTCCTAGTTCCGGGGTGACAATCCCAAGAGGAAAAGAGCCTGGTGGGTAAGGTAATCCTCCTCCTTTCAACTCTTGGAGTTCTTCTAGCTCTTCTGGGGTTAGCTCCATAAACAATTCGTCGCCTTGAATGTTTTGCACTTCCAGACGGTTTTCCATGATATTATCCCTTGTTTTTATACTAAGTACGTAGGCATAGCCCGTTGTAGAAATTGCTGATTTCTGTGAGCGAGCTGCACAGGCTTAATTTCATTCCCTTATGGGGAACTTCCGCAAATTTACTATTGAAATTACAAATATTAATATTTACAGGCTACTAAATAGTGCCTGTCTAGGCAATTTCATAACTGATGGTGATGCGATCGCTCCAAGCGTCGGTGTTGGCGTAGCGATCGCTCAATTTTCAAGTTGAGTCAGCTTGTATTCTATTTGCTGTAGTGCCAACCGCCATACATCATAACCCTCTTGAGACAGGTGCAGCCCATCTGTGGTCAACTCTGGGCGCAAATTGCCTTCCATATCTGTAAACCAGCTATAAATATTTAGATAATTAGCACCTTCTTGTTTGGCAATCTGGGTTAGTTGTGTGTTGATGTGACGAATACGGCTATTGGAAAGATTTGCTTGGCGAGTAGGTAAAATGGATTGGACAATGATTTGAGCTTTTGGGTGAGCCTGCCGTAACTGACGGACTATCCGCCGATAATTACGCAAAATAGCTTGATCACTAGCACCTTTACGTAAGTCGTTAATCCCAGCCATGATATAAATCACATCCGGCCGCGTTGTCGAAAATGCCCCTAATCTTTTTAAAACGCCACTGGAAGTATCTCCAGATATGCCTTGATTCAGCCACAATTTTCCAGCAGGCAGTTTTTCTCTAGGAAACCACATGCTTAAAGAATCACCAATTAAGATACTTAGATGATTTGCACCTTGCCCCTGAGCGATCGCTCTAGCTTCTAAAGCTAGTAAACTTTTCCAGTCATCATAAGTTAATTGACGCTTCTTAATCGACTCCCACAAAGATTGCAAATTATCACTATTTACGCGCGTATAAATCTGACCTGTTTTCAAAGCCGCCAATCTTTGGTAGTAAAGGTGATTGCCAGATATCAATGAGAAACCAGCTGTTTGAGCGCTGGGATTGAGTGATGACTCTGTTGAGGCTGGTAATGCCTGACTACTGACTTCTGGTAAGGAGATATCAACGCTGTCGATATTTGGCTCACCTGCTGTTGGCTGCGAACTTTTTAGGGGTTGGAACGCTTGGCTGCTGAGTTCTGATAAGGAGAGATCAACACTGGGGATGATTTGCTTACTTACTATTGTCTGCGAACCTTGGTTTAAATCCCACAGGAATCTAGAATTTTCTGGCAGGACAATTGACAAATGTGGAAGAGCCGATGCTGGTATTGCTAATCCTGTTAACAAGCCTGCTGCCAACAGATAAGGGTCCCTCATCGCTTTGTCTCTCCTCTACTACTCACTGCTTTTCCCTATGACAGCATTATTTGCCTGTATTCAGGAAAATTTTACTTCGGTTAAGTTATTATTCTTATTTACTCTGTATAGTTCTGTAAAGCGTATTAACGAGATTATATTGGACAATTTACGATCTCTTTAAATTACGGTTTTTTCGGTGGTATGCAAGCCTTATTTGTGAGGATAGTTATGCTGAAAGCCCTATTTTCACAAGCCGACTATTTTTTATAACTCAGTTGCCACAAATATTGCAAGTGTCTACGAACTCGGCAATTAGTAGGTGATTTTTGAGTATGTCAGGAAAGAGGTTTTTGCTTTTGCCGTTGCTAATATAATAAATAACCATTTAATTTCAGGTTTACAAATGTCAGTTAATTGTGGCGATCGCATGAGAATTTGCTAGTTCAAGAGGCGATAGCTTTTTAATTTCTGAGCAAGTATCTAGTTCAGCATACTAAGAGTTTGAGACTCTCTCAAAAAAGAGGTTAGACCCTCAATCAAAAAGGTTTGGGATAAATTTAGAGCGTTCTCTAGCGCTGTTAGACAGTATACCTGTTATCCTGGAGTCATAAAAGTTAAATTTATTTTCATTCAAAAGTAGGCTCTTACCTTTGATGGGATAATTGAGGTTTGGTATCAATCGTCTAGTTATGGGACAGTTCCCTGCACTTAGAACCGTTATTCTCTACATACCTAATTTAAAATTAATGTTTACTGATTGAAGTATGAGTTGAAACACATTTAAATTAAGTTTTAACTATAGAAAATAACTTGATGGGAAGTGCTAAGATTTAGGCTGAATCATTAGTGTTTTTATTTTCTTCCGTGGCTAGAGCTAGTACAGCGATTGGTGTCAGTCCCATTATTAAAGAGATTGTGCAAAAACAGGCACATTCGACACGTTTAACCCTGAAAGAAGTTATTCTTATGGGAATGTTAGCTATTGACAAACTAGATGATCAAGGTCGTCAAGAGCTAGCAGATCAAGTTCATCAAATGCAGGTGAATGGAGAGATTTAAGTGAGTAGTTATGAGTTAGGAGTTAAAATTTATAAGTTTTAACTCCTCAGTCCTGACTATTTACCTAATATGTTTATTGACTAAATCGATAACGGCTTCCCATCACATAATCCTCGTTAATTTCAAAAGATATCCATCGGCGTTGCAGAGTCTGTGCAACAAACCCACTTGTGTTAGAACCTGCAAATGGATCTAAAACCATATCACCTTCATCAGTTAAGAATTTGATGAAGAACTCGGCAAACCCCTGAGGAAAACGTGCTGGATGGGGTCTAATTTCTGCTGCTTTACAGCGTCGTAAATAAGCACTATTCGATTCAGTATTAGCAATTTCTAGCAGGTTTGGCGGAATTGCACCTTGGTTATCTTTTTGAAATTTATCAGAAATATCATGTCCACTAGGACGTATTTTAGCCTTATAACCATTTTTGAGTAATTGTTTCATACTTTGGCTATAAGGCTTTAAAACTTTTCTGTTATCTGCTTTAGGATTCGGTGTCTTAGACAACCACCAAACTGTATTTACAGAATCTTTAACACGAATCCGCCTGATTGTTACCCACTCAGCAGGGGTTGGCAGTCGAGCCGGATTATAGTGGTAAAATTCTTGAGCAAGAAAGAAACCTACTTCCTTGCATAATCTGACTAAAAGTTCGTATTGGTAGATACTCCGCACGGGATTACCAGGAAGGTAAGCACCACCTAAATCGAGTACGAATGAGCCATTATCTGCCAGTACTCTTTTAAATTCATAGGCAAAAGGTAGAAACCACTCAATATATTTTTCAGCAGTTTCGTTACCGTATTCTTTTTTTCTTGTGAGCGGTTGAGGAGGGACTTCGTTTCCCCTCCACAAATATAAAAGAAACTAAATTCACAGGGATAAAAAGCACGGTATCCTCAAAAAGTACCCTGACAGTTAAAACCGAATTTTCAATGGTGCTTTATTGCCCGTTTGTGAGCGTGGTTCTGGGCTATAGCGAACAGAATATTGGTGAAGGAGCTGAATTAAGCGTACTATCCCGTTTAGAAGAATTACATATTTCTCGCAGTCCAGGTCAGGATACACTTTCACTCTTGAATAAATAAATGGTTCTTCAGGATGTCAAGGCAGCAAAATCAACGAAAGCGTGCAAAAGGTAAAAAAATCCAATTCAAAAATATCGAAGAATTGGCACAAATAAATCTAAACGCAGCAGGAATTGATATTGGAGGATCTGAACATTGGGTCAGTATACCAGCAGGACGAGACGAAGAACACGTAAGATGTTTTAGCTGTTTTACATCGGATTTACATGCCTTAGCAGACTGGTTAAAGGAGTGTGGAATCACAACCGTAGCAATGGAATCGACAGGAGTTTACTGGATACCAGTGTTTCAAATACTAGAAACCAAAGGGTTTGAAGTAAAGCTAGTAAATGCCCACTTTATCAAAACAGTGCCGGGACGCAAAAGCGATGTACTTGACTGCCAATGGATACAACAATTACATACCTACGGCTTATTATCAGGCTCGTTTCGACCGGATGACCAAGTATGCGTGCTACGCAGCTACATACGTCAACGGGATAATCTGATTCGTAGTAGTAGTACTCATATCCAACGAATGCAGAAAGCCCTATCCGAGATGAACCTGCATTTACATCAAGTCTTAAGCGACATCACAGGTGTGACAGGACTCAAAATTATCCAAGCAATCATCGCCGGAGAACGAGACCCTTCAGTTTTAGCTACATATCGAGACCGACGTGTAAAAAGCACACAAGCAGA
>NZ_JAYGHD010000139.1:0-9617 GCF_034932245.1 Nostoc sp. UHCC 0251 | reverse complement strand
GCAACGTCTCTACAAGGGTTTCAGGTAACGCATAATTAATTTCTGGAGATGTCTTGTACGTATAAATTTATTCATCACTCGATTCAGCAACGCCACCCTATGGCAAAAGTCTTTGAACGGATACTGAAACATCTGCAAATGCTAACGGTGTAACTGTTCCTTGCTCAATAGTATATTCTTCAACATATTTACCATTTTGAGGGTTTCTGAACACAATCATCTGTTTAGCAGATAAACTTAAAACCCAATATTCTTGAATCTCAGCCGTTGCATAAATCACAGCCTTGATCTCCAAGTCTTTCTTTAAGCTTGTCTGAGCAACTTCCACAATCCAGAAGATATCTTGAGGAGCAGGATGGCGATCGTTGTAGGATGATTCTGGAAGTCGAACGATTGCAATATCAGGTTCGGGTTCCGAGTCGGATAGTGTAATGGGTCCATTGAAACGAACATCAGCTTTACCTGAGAGCAATTCTTCTAAATATTTTGCACCTCGTTTTGCTGTGGTGTAATGAATTGGGGTTTCTGGACTCATCTCAACAATTTCGCCTGTTAGCAGTTCCACATGACGACCACGCAGAATGCCCGCCTCAACCATGCGATGATAGTCGTCTACAGACCATTTAGCCAATGTCTTCATAGCAGAACTGCTCACATTCTTGTGATAGACCGACCTAGTTCCATTTTATGGGTTCTTGGTTGAGAAGCACCCTAATAAATATCTGTTCTTTAATAATTAGACATCTCCAGAAATGAATTATGCGTTACCTGAAACCCTTGTAGAGACGTTGCAATGCAACGTCTCTAGATTCATTTTTGGAGATGTCTATTTCATATTCGCAGCTAACCTCGGAATTACTACCAAAATCTCTCGCTTGTCAGTACCAAGACAGTGTTAGCTAGCTGGAATTCAGCTACTCTAGATAACACAGGATTCTAATACTTTAGAGTTTAGAACTATTTTACCCATCTTAAATTTATGGCTCGAATTAATCTACTAGATACGCGTTCTACTAGTTTCGGCGACTTACTTAGTAATGGCAGGGCTTACCGAGTACCGCCTTTTCAGCGTGACTACTCTTGGGAAGAAGAGAATTGGGAAGACCTTTGGCAGGATATTTGGGCACTTCACAATAATCCTGACTCTAGCCACTTCATGGGAGCAATTGTTTTACAAAACTCTGGTACTTCAGACAAAGAGTTTATAATCATTGATGGACAACAAAGATTGGCAACACTCAGTATTGTTGTTATTGCAATTATTGAAAAGCTTCAAGAATTAGTAAAACAAGAAAAAGACATTGAAGCCAACCAAGAGCGACAAGAAATTCTAAGACGCACTTATCTAAGTGATAGAGATCCACGTTCTTTACGTTACTCGAGCAAACTTATCCTGAATGACAATAACAATGATTTTTATCAAAGTAATTTAATTAATCTTAGAAAATCCAGGAATTTTCGCTCTATTGTAAAATCTAATCAGCTTCTTTGGCAAGCTTTTCAATATTTTCTTCGTTGTTTAGAGAAACAAGAAATCGCGAATAACGGAAAAAGTTTAGTTGAAATAGTAACTGATTCTATTTCGCAACGCCTACTGTTTGTACAAATAAATGTTGAGGATGAATTGAAAGCTTACTCAATTTTTGAAACTCTTAATACAAGAGGTGTTACACTTAGTACCACTGATATATTAACTAATTATATTTTTTCACTTTTTCAGGGAAAGACTGATTTAGAAATAGCACAATATCAATGGAGAAAAGTTATTAATACAATTCAACGAGAAAATTTTACTGAGTTCCTTCGATATTTTTTTGGTGCCAAAGAAAAGAATATACGAGGAGACAAGCTATTCAGATTAGTCCAGAAAAATGTGAAAACTTCACAACAAGCTTTCAATTTACTTGAACAACTTGAGGATTATAGTGGTCTTTTTATTGCTCTCAACAATTATAATGATGATTTCTGGCGTGATGCTTCAGAAAACCGACCCTATATTCGCGAACTTGAGCTATTTCAAGTAAAGCAAGCTTATCCAATTCTATTTACTGCATATGAGAGGTTTTCCTTTGAAAACTTTACTCGTCTATTAAAACTTGTGTGTGTAATTTCTTTTCGCTATACCATTGTTTGTAGTCTAAATCCCAATAAATTAGAAACCCTTTACAGTAAGTTAGCAATTTTGATTACGAATGGTGAAATAACTAATCCCAAGCAGGTTTTCGATAGTCTTCGCTCAGTTTATGTTTCAGACGAGAAGTTCTTGCAGGACTTTTCCTTGCTCTCAATTCCCACGAAAGGGCAGAAGAAGAAACTAGTACGATATATCTTATGCAAGCTTGAAGCAGACGCATCACATATAGATGTCAATGAAGATAGTTTTTCTATCGAACACATCTTGCCGGAATCACCAAATAGCGACTGGCAGCAAAACTTTACTGATGCCCAAATAGAAGAAATGGTTTACCGCATTGGGAACCTAACACTTTTAGAGCCTAATCTTAATCGCGAAGTAGGAAACAAGCTTTATCCAATCAAGCGAAAAGTTTATCAGCAGAGTGTGTATAAGCTAACGCAAAATATATTAGCTGAACAATGGACTCCAAATACACTGTCTACACGGCAAAGATTCTTTGCACAACGAGCTGTTCATATTTGGAGATCTGATTTTCCTCTATAGGGATGGCTACGATATCCGTACTGTTCAGGAATTACTCGAACACAAAGATTAAAAACAACAATGATTTACAGCCATGTTATTAACCGTGGTGCTTGAGGCGTTCGTAGTCCCGTTGACTCATGAGAAATTTTTTATGAGTGACCGATTTTATGTTGTTTGCTAGCGCTGTCTACTGAATCAATAAAGCTAGATTTATGGATATAACTGTACAGACGGGCTACCATGCTTCTGATTCCTTTTTTGCATATGATATACCAGCACCATTAACAAAAGCTGTGTACCTGTCACCCTCAATATAATGATTGGCTCAAAGGAATTTTAGCAAAGTAGCAAGCAAGTAGAGCGATCGCTATTTTAATAACCTCTAGTGGATTTTCAACAAATAGATTATTCAATTATATGGGGTCTTGTTTATTTCAAATTCCCTAAGTCTTTACATGAATACAATCAGAGGGGGCATTTAACCCCCTCGTTTGTCTCACAATTAACAGTCACCGCCAAACCAGAACGTTTGGTGGAAGTACTTTTGCTGACATCTAGATGGAACAGCAAAAACTATACCAAAAGATGATCATCCTTTAGTGCTATCTGTCGGAAAATCCTCGTAGCAAATTTCTAAGATTTGGCAGGATATTCGAGTGAATAGTTACTGTGATTTTGACGAACTGGCAACTGTTTTTGTTGAGTCTGCTGTTTCCATCTCAGAGCTTTCAGCATTGTCAACCTCAAGAGTTCGGAGCAATTCTCGAATTACATCTGTTGCTGGCCTTCCTGTCGAAGCACAGTAGGATTGAAGTTTCTTCATTTCCTCGGTTGTGAGATTTACTGTCATTCGTTTAACAGCCCATTTTTTATTCATGATCCTCTTTTGTCTTTAATATGTTCCTTTTTGCCGAAATCACCAAGTCATTCGGGTTACTCCCGCAGCGCATAACCGACACCACGGACTGTATGAATCAATCGCTTTTCCTTATTGTCTTCCAATTTGAGTCGTAGATAACGAATATATACCTCAATGATATTAGAATCACCCATAAAGTCGTAACCCCAAACTTTCTCTAGAATTTGGTTTCTAGTAAATACCTGACGCGGATGTGAGAGGAGATATTCTAATAAGTCAAACTCTTTTGCTGTTAACTCAATGCTTCGTTTTCCCCGAAAAACTTCACGAGTGCGGCGATTTAAGCTTAAATCTTCAAATTGCAGCAAATCCTCGTCTGTTTCTTGCGTGCGCCGCAGATGGGCGCGAATTCTAGCTAGTAGTTCCTCGATGCTGAAGGGCTTAACTACATAATCATCGGCTCCCGCATCTAAACCTGCGACGCGATCGCTCACTTCATCTTTGGCTGTCAACAGAATCACTGGTACTGTACTGCCTGTGGCCCGTAAACGGCGACAAATTTCTAAACCTGTCAAGCCTGGTAGCATCCAATCCAGGATCGCTAAATCTGGCGATGAGTCTCGCGCCAGGGTTAAACCAGCAATGCCATCGTGGGCTACACTTACGCGGTATCCTTCACTACTAAGTTCTAATTCAACAAATCGCGCCAGTTTAATTTCATCTTCCACCAAAAGGATATGTGCTGTCATATTTTTACTCCTAAAAGAAATCATAACAAATTATACGGACAATATATCAGTGTTTGTTTTGTTATCTTCATCGCCAAATTTTCATAAGAATATTAATTTTGAAATCTCAGAAAACTTTAATTTGCGAGTCAGCTTGTTCTCATAGTTATGGACGAATCTATTAATTACAGGTTCTCGGTTCACATCAAACCATTAATCCACTAAAAGCGAGGATTCATTATGAAAGGTTTAATTTTTGGTAGTTTATCTGCTTTAATACTTACTACATCTGCTACGGCTCTAGCTATACCTATAAAGTATCACCAATCAAATTCAAATACATATACACTATCTCAAGTAGCCTTAAATATTAACGTTCCTCATATTACTAACTCTGGCGTTAGAAATGATACTCACTTTATCAAATTGGCTATAAAGGGAATGTATTTGCAAGACTTAATGATTTCTTTACCAAGTCAGATGGAACGCTTTAATGGAGTTCGGGTTACAGACCAATCGGGTAAAGAGATTGCAAGTAAAATAGAGATTAGTAAAGAACGTTTATCAATCACCTTTGACCAACCCGTAGCTCCTGATAGTTCTTTAGAGGTAGAGCTAACAGGCGTGCAAAGAAAAAGTTCAGGCGGGAATATATTGCTCTATAAAGTGAGTGGACAAAGAGTTGGATTGATGGGAGAAATCCCAATTGGGACAGCCAGAATCGATATTCATGATAAAGGTTAGGATTCTCTGTTGCTGATAGAGTAATACGGTTGGTGCTAGCGATATTTAGCTCTGAAAAATTCCCCCAACCTCTTTTCACAAGACTTGTTCTAATTTTTCCTTAAAAAAGAGGGTTAAGGAAGATCAAGTCTTAACCCAGGCATATTAGTTTATGGTGCAATTGTAAATTATCATGAACAATAAGATTCCTGATTTCTCTAATAAGTCAGGAATCTAAGTTTTTTAGTTTTCAAAAATCATATAGAACTACTATATAGCAATCCTAAATCATTCATGAAAAAATCTATTGCCTATTGCCTCCCTCCACGACTAATTTCACAATCTCATTTAGGATTGCTATATGTAGGTAAACTGATTGTAAATATACTCCCTTCTCCTAACTTCGATTGCACACTTACACTACCTCCCATACCTTCTACAAGCGTCTTGACAATTGATAAACCTAAACCACAACCTCCAGTACTATGAGAGCGAGATTCATCTACACGGTAAAATCTCTCAAATATCCGTGCTTGCTGTTGTAAAGGAATGCCATAACCTTTGTCACAAACTTGAATAATAGCCTTATCTTGAAGCTGATTTAACTTAAAAATTATGGGTGTGCCAGTATCAGAATACTTAATGGCATTATCAATTAAATTTAATAACACTTGTTTAAAGCGACTATAGTCTACTTTTATCTCGATTGGATAAATCTTTGACTCTATTGTAATTGTGCGATCGCTATATTTTTTTGCCATCATCACCACTTCTTCAACCAAGTCATTTAGCACATAAGATTTCATTTGAAAATATAAGTAACCATTATCAGCTCGTGCTAAATCAAGTAAATCTTGTAGCAGACGAATAGTACGTTCAGCTTCCGATGCCGCAGTTTCCAAAGCTTCTTGTTGGGTTTGTGTTAAATTATTTTGCCTTCGCAAGACGCTTTGCAAATAACCATGTACAATGGTTAAAGGTGTGCGTAATTCATGAGAAACATTACTCACAAATTCTCGTTCTTGCTTCCAAGATTGAGAGAGGCGCGATAAGAGCATAGTTAAAGTTTGAGCTACTTCTTTAACTTCGCTGGGTGCATTTTCAACTGATAGCTGCGATTGTCCTAAATCTTCAGCCGAGATCACAGAAGCCATTTGATTTAGCTGACGTAGAGGTTGCAGAGAACGCTGGATGTAAAATGCGATCGCAGCAGTTAATACAATAATTGCGAAAATGCTAGTAATACCTAAGCTTTGCACCATTATCCCAAACATTTTTTGTTCGCGGGTAATATCCTTTACTACAAATAACTCACCCAGTAATTTACCCTGCACTTGTACAGAACTACCACATAAAACAAAGTAGCTTTGGTTCACTTTATAAACTTGTGGTTTAATCGGCATTTTAGTTAGGGACATTAACTCAGCTACCGTAGTATCAGATAATAAGTCTAAAGTCGCAGATTTTACTAAAATTTTATCATCAGGACTTTTCAGCCATAATAATATGTTAGTATTTGCCAAATTATTAATAGCCTTTTGCAACCCAGTTTCAGGTTGCATCATTTCACTGTAAATTTGCACATCTTGCGGCAAACGCTTGGCTATTTGTTCTATATTATATTTATGACTATCAACTAAAATTTGCTGCATTTTCCAGCTAGTCCATGTAGCTAGGCTACCTAATACCAAAGCTGAAAATCCTGCAATACCAACTGTGAGGCGTGACTGTAAAGAAAATGGGTCTATATTTATCCAAAATTTTCTGATTTGGTTCACTATTGTGGTTGTACTTAAGGTGTTTAATAAAGTTTTATTAATAAAATCGAACTGCTAAATTGTCAACTACTATATCTTGAGTTATAGCTGATTTTAACTAACCTCTGTTGCGTTCTGACGGTGAAAAGTGCAGCATTGACAAAAAGATTGCTAGCTATTTTTATTCATTATCCTCTCAATTTTGCAAATTACTGTCTAACAATAATCTAAAAGCATTTACTAGTAATTAAATTAATGTCTGCTGAGAATTACCTTAAAATTTCTACTCCTGTCTGCTTTACCTGAATTTAAAGGCTGAAAGAAGCTTTTGCTGATTGATATAGATAGTATTTTTGATAAAATATAGCGGTTCGCTAAACGTTTTGCTCAACTTTGGGTGGAGTGACAGGGAACAAGTCGATAAGTTATTCCCCGCATCAACTCTCGGTTGCCAACCAAGCACGCAAAACTTCTGCCACTGTCCACGCTTGGGCAATACATCCCCGTGGAGTCATCGGAGCATCACCATCAAAAATTTCGCTAAGACTACCAAGACCGTGTGCAATGAGATGATTAGCCATTGGTTCCAAAAATTGGCGAGCCTGCTCAGGATTTTTGTAGACGCGCAAGTGTGCTAAGACGAACGGCCCCAACAACCAACCCCAAACTGTTCCCTGGTGGTAAGCTCCATCACGTTGATACTGATTACCACCGTATTTATCCTGGTATTGAGGATGGTCGGGGGCAAGCGATCGCAACCCATGAGAAGTCAGCAACATTCGTCCGCAAGCTTCTACTACACTCCTTTGCTGGGCAGGTGTGAGCGGACTTTCTGGTAATGAAACAGCAAATATTTGGTTAGGACGCAACGCCGAATCATCACCATCTGGACTGTCTACAACGTCATAGCAATAACCTGTCTCCTCATTCCAGAAGCGAGAAAATCTATACTTAGCACGGTCTGCCATTGCTTCATACTCTTGGTGTGGCTTACCAAGTTGACGGGCAAACTTTGCCATTGTGCGTAGGGCATTATACCAGAGGGCATTAACTTCAATCGGTTTGCCAATACGAGGCGTAACTACCCAATCATCAACTTTGGCATCCATCCAGGTCAATTGTACACCTGCAACACCTGCATAAAGTAAGCCATCGGCTGCATCGAGATGGATGTTGTAACGTGTACCGCGACAGTGCCAATCAATGATGTCTGCAAGTACTGGAAAGAGTTCACCAAGCAAATTATCATCATCCGTAGCGCTGTAGTAAGCGCGGACTGCTTCAAAGTACCAGAGAGTGGCATCGACAGTATTATATTCTGGTTGCTCACCCGCATCGGGAAAGCGATTAGGCAACATTCCTTGGTCTACATATCTGGCAAAAGTGCGAAGAATCGAGCGTGCTACTTCTGGGCGACCAGTTGAAATTGTCAAACCCGGTAGACTAATCATTGTGTCGCGTCCCCAGTCGCCAAACCAGTGATAACCAGCAATGATAGTTTTACTGTAGGGGTTTTCTGGCACTGGGCGGTCAACAATAAACTGGTCAGCAGCTAGTATTAGGTGTTTGATCCAAGCAGGTGATTCCTTAGTTTTGAGGGGTCGGTTACTATTCCAAATTCCTGTTAGCTTCTGCTCTTGAGCGCGACGTAACTTAAGTGCGGCTTCGCCATGTAAATCTGGTTGTTTTTCTGTGCTGGCTACAAAAGCGATCGCTTCCCCAGGATTCAGTGTAACCTCAAAAGTAGCAGCGTGGAGATGGTCTTCTTTGTCATTCAATCCGCGATCGCGTTCAACTGCTAAGTCAAAGCCATGATACCAATTGTGGAAAATAGTGCAGCTATCACCTAAAGACGAATCGCTCAGTAGATAGAGTGGTACAGCACCTGGATAAGCAGTTACACAAATCCCCTGTTCCACCTTCTCAACAGACATCTGCCAACCGTTGCTTTGAGTCTCGCTGTGATAATCGCGGTAGTTGACCATTGCTTTGAGCGTCAACTTCAGCGGTTGAGTGGCACGACGCAAAATATATTGCACATAAGTTGTGTTAGCGCCTTGTTGCATCCACACCCGTTTTTCTAACAAAGCATCAGCAATAGCAAAACGCCATACAGGAATTGTACCTTCAAAGGAAAAGCGTTCAATGTGTTGATAACCGTGGGGACTGATGACGCCATCTGCCCAACGATTGGTGTGTAGAGAATAAGAGCCAGTATCATACAGGACAGTTTCATCTAGTTTTGCCAGCAGTAAGGTACGACCCAGAGGTGGTTTTAATGCTGCTACCAGTAGTCCGTGATAACGCCGAGTCAACAAACCAGCCACAGTCCCAGAGGCATAACCACCAATACCGTTAGTAACTAACCATTCCCGTGACTCTGCAATGTCAAGATTGCCGCAGGTTTCCCGCCCAAATTCAATACACATAAGAGAGCAATTTTCGGTTAATCCCAACTAAAATCTTACCTGCTAATCAGGGCTAAAATTTAATGCATTAAGCAATATTAAATACTAGTATCTTTGGGAAGGTATTTCTGTAAGTAGGAGCTAAAATGTCTCTAAACGAGTCTTTAAGACATTTATTAATTACGTATATTAAATTCTCGTTGGACATCAAAGGTTATATATGCAACTTTATCCTCTCCGTAAGGTGAGCAAAGGATAATATTCACTCATTGCCACCGAATTTTCGCATCTTGGCAAATCAAAAGGAGAATAATAAAGTGTTGAAAAATGTTCAACGTCGTATTCCTTCAGAGGAAAAATATTTGGAGGCATTCCACTCAATTTATGAGGAATTGACTCCGGGACACAAAGCCATTTTGAATAAGTTGTAAGCTAATCGGCATTTAAGCTGCATAATATAAATGCAGAGTCGGTTGAAAA
>NZ_JAYGHD010000138.1:0-9639 GCF_034932245.1 Nostoc sp. UHCC 0251 | reverse complement strand
TAAAAAACAAAGGCAATAGTGACTATGTTGCAATTTAAATGCCGATTAGCTTACCGCCATTTCTCATTTTGAACCTGACGCTGTTTATCTGGCTGATGGGCGGAGGATTCCAGCTAAATTCGTGATGGTCTTGCCGCCGTTTCGCGGGCCACGCTTCCTGCGTGAAACACCGGGGCTAACCGATGCCAAGGGGTTTATACCCGTATTACCAACTTATCGTCACCCTGACTTTGAGTCGATTTACGCCGTAGGGGTGATCACCCAACTCAAAGCAATGGAGCAAACCCCCATTCCTACGGGCGCTCCCAAGGTGGGGCTGATGTCCGAGGAAATGGCGCTGGCTGTTGCCCATAATATTGCCCTGGAATTAGGGGTAATTTCTGGATGTCAGAACAAACCAACTCTACAGGCCATTTGCTTCGCGGATTTTGGCGATACTGGAGCGCTGTTTTTGGCCGATCCACTATTACCGGATGAGACAGGACATCGCCACCGGGCCTTAACCTATAACGGCATCTGGGTGTCTTGGATGAAAACAGGATTCGAGAAATATTTTCTGACGAAATTGCGCCTGGGCTGGACGATTCCCTGGTTTGAGCGTTGGGCCTTTCGGGCGATCGGCCTGCCTCTGGTGGAACCGATTATTCCCAGCCCACAACTGATTCAAGTAAAAGGATGAAGATGATTAATCCTCTACTTTACCGGAGGTTTCGACAAGATGAAGCCCAGACATCCAGTTAATCGATTTACGTTCAATCTAAGGTTAACTAGCAAATTAATTGGAGAAAACAATGGCAGACTTATTTTCAGCCGAATGGATGCAAGGTTTTGGTAAACAGTGGAACGCCGAACCTGAGCTAGCCGATGCCCTTGCCAAGATTCATTTTAATTCCGCGATCGCTTATGGTTTTGTAGACGATCCAAACCCGATGGGCGTTCTGATCGTTCAAGAAGGATGGGTGGTTTCTGCCGGAAGTTATGACGGACAAAAACTTAACTGGGATTTACGTGCCGATCGCAATCACTGGCAACAATGGAAAACCAAAGGGTTGAACATGATGGGATTGAGTATGGCGTACATAAGTAAAAAATTGCAATTTCGAGTGGGAGATTACACTGCCATGATTCAAGATCCTCGGATGGCAAAACCATTTATCAAATCGTTCTCAGTCATCGGAAGAGTATAAATTTATGAATAATCAGATATCACAACAGCAGTTAGATTCTATCGTTGCCATATCAACCCTATTCAAGGCAGTTTATGGCCCCGTTCAGTCTTGGCGATTTGGGCGATCGCTGGGGATTGATCCAATTGGTTCAGTATCTACCTGTTCATTTAACTGTGTATATTGTCAACTGGGTAAAATTGAGCATCAAAGCCTGCATCGCCGGATCTTTGTCCCTACCCAAAAAATTCATCAAGAATTGCAATACTTTACGCCATCTGATATCGATTGTGTCACGTTAAGCGGTAGCGGAGAACCTACACTAGCATTAAATTTAGCAGAGATTTTAATCACTGCTAAAGCCTTTACCAATAAAACTATAGCGGTATTGACAAATGGAAGTTTGCTTCTCAATGCGTCGGTTAGAGAAGCGTTGGCGATCGCCGATCTGGTCGCTGTCAAATTTGATGCTGTCGGTATTCGACAGTTTCATCTCGTCAACCGATCGCTATCCGATCTCGACCTGATGCACCTTTGGGCAGGGATATTAGAATTTCGCCGGATGTATATCGGACGACTAGCGATTCAAACCATGCTACTAACCGAATGGAATGATCGAGAACAAGAAACATACATTTCTCTGATGCAGACATTATGCCCAGATGAAATTCAGCTAAATACGCCAACCCGTCCCAAACCTCTAACCCATACTTTGGAGGCAAGAGGTAATCATCTCCCGGAAAACTCTGATTTAGGGCGATCGCTCAAATATGTTTCAGTTGATCTATTGCAGAGCTTTGCCAATCGGATTCAAAGCACATTAGGGATTCCAGTCCGTTATCCAATTCATATTAGTCAATCATGAAGAAAATAAAACTCAAATCTACACATCAATCATCCCTTAACTCAATTCCATTAACCCTTTTGCAACTTCACTCAATAAGGAAGACTCGATCAGATGACTCACACTACCTCAGATGAATCGCAGGGTAAAACAATTGATGGATTCACTGAGCAAAAACAGTCTCCTTCACCAAGGCTTTCTCGTCAGGGGTGGGGACTGTTACTCTTAAGTGCATTACTGCTGGCAGGAGGAACCTGGGGCATTCTACAATTAACTCGCTCTGCCCATTCACCAAAAGCCGCCTTAGTCCCAGCGATGCCTGCGGCGGGCGGAGCCATCGCAGTTGAAACCCTAACTATTCGTTCTCAACCAATTGTCAATACTTTGGAACTTTCTGGTTCAATTCGCCCTGTTGATCAGGCAACCCTGTCAACGCGAGTGATGGGAAGGATTACCAAGTTGTCGCTAGAATCAGGCGATCGCTTCCGTGAAGGTGAAGTTCTGGCTCAGATTGATGTCACAGATATGACTGCCCAAACCAATCAGGCGAAGTCTGGGGTTGTTCAAGCCCAGTCTGTTGTGATGCAACACCAAGCAGAATTATCGCGTTCTCAAGCAATGTTGAATCAGTTTGAAGCGCAAAAAATCGAGACGCAAGCGGCGCTACAGTTAGCAACTATCGATCAGAGGCGGATGGCAACCCTCCGGGCAGATGGGGCTGTTTCCCAAGAGCAATTGGATCGGGCAAACACTGTCTTAACGCAGGCAAAATCTAAGGTTGCTCAGATTAACGCCGGGATTCGCCAAGCAGAAGCGGCGATTAGTCAATCTAATGCGGCGATCGCTCAGTTTCGTTCTGCTGTCAAACAGGCCGAATCTGGTGTCACCTCCGCAGATATCAATGAAAGCTACGGAACGATAATTGCTCCTTTTAATGGAGTCGTGATTCAGAAGTTGGCTTATGAAGGGGAAATGGCAACTCCAGGAACGCCATTGCTAAAAGTCGAAAATCCAGACAAACTTCAGCTTGAGATCGCTGTACCGGAAGAGAAGTTGTGTTTCGTGCGTGTCGGTCAATCAGTCAAAGTACGGTTTAATGCTGTCAATCAAACTTTAAATACTACCATTCAACAAATTGTTCCAGCCGCAGACCCAAAATCTCGCAGTTTCTTGGTCAAAATCCCTCTGAGTAATTCTGGCAGGTTAATTTCTGGGATGTTTGGGCGAATTACCTTACCTTTAGGGGAAAAACAGCAAACAATTTTCATCTCTGCGGATGTCTTGATGCAACGGGGACAATTACAAGGGGTTTATGTGGTAGAAAAAAGCGGCTCTCAACCGATCGCTGTTTTACGTTGGGTAAAAGTCGGGAAAGTACAAAATAGACAAGTAGAAATTGTTGCCGGATTGATGAGTGGCGATCGCATCATTACCAACAAAATTAATCAACTCAGCGACGGACAAGCGATCAACCCGCAACCTTGAATTTTTTGGGGGGTTCCCAATGCAGCGCAAGTTTTTATTCTGGTTTTTGATTTTAGCTTTAATAGTAGTTTTAATCATCCCTCAAGTGGTGAATGGACAAATGAGACGACCTCCGGGAATGATGGGCAATCATGGCATGAGACATGATAACGATACTCAAACGATCCATCAACTCTTTGCCGATCACAATCAAATTCATCGCATTGTAGAAGAGATTCCGGGTGGTATTCGGACTGTGACTGAATCAGATAATCCTCAAGTTGTAACTTTGATTCAATCACATGTCTCTAAAATGTATGACCGTGTTAGCAAACAGCAGCCTATTCCAATGATTGGGATGAGTTCTACGTTGCCAACAATGATTCAGTCTGCAAAGCAGTACCAATGGCAGATGTGTTTGTGCAAATGCCGGGAGCATCGGCGAAGGATGTCGAGCAGCGCGTCACCGCACCGATGGAGAAGTTGATTAAGGAATTGCCGGGAGTGGAATATGTTTACTCTACTTCCAAGCCCGGTTCATCTTTAGTAATTGTGCGATTTCTAGTTGGTCAAAATACAGAAGATTCTATTGTTCAGCTTTATAACAAACTCTACGCTAACTTTGATAAGATTCCCCCCGGTGTTTCCCAACCTTTAATTAAGTCACGAGCGATTAATGATGTACCTATTCTTGCTTTATCTTTATGGGGAGAAAAGACTACTGGCGCAGAATTACGGCAAATTGCGGCTCAATTAGATGAACAAATTAAGCAAATTCCCGATGTTTCTGAAACTACAATTATTGGTGGACAGAAGCGACAACTTAGAGTAGAAATAGATCCCACCCGACTAAATGGATTTGGATTAACACCACTAGAAATTTCCCAGGCATTGCAGTCTCAGAATGTTGAACTTGCTAGTGGTGCTTTAAGTCAAAATAATCAATCGTTTTTAGTTAGAACTCAAAGTTTTATTCGGTCAGCTGAAGATGCCAAAGGGCTTGTAGTTGCTGTTGCGAATAATCAACCCGTTTATTTGCGAGATGTGGCGATCGTTACCGATGGTTCAGAAGAACCCGCCAGTTATGTATTTTTTGGACAAGGAAGTAGGCGAGGGGAGGCAAGAGACAAGGGGAGAAATCATCAGACTCCAGCTGATTTAAATCAAAGCAAAGGAGAGAGCATTACCCAAAATGCTAGTGAAACCGAAGCGGTGACGATCGCGATCGCTAAACGCGCTGGGGCTAATGCTATTCAGGTATCTCATCGAGTTCTCCACAAACTGGAGCAAATTAAGCATAACTATATTCCTCATAATGTTCATTTGACAGTCACTCGTGACTATGGCGAAACAGCCGCAGAACGTTCTAATGAACTTCTGTTTCACATGCTGATCGCTGTGGTTTCTGTGACGTTGCTGATGTGGTTTGTCATGGGCAAAAAAGAGGCAATGGTGGTGGCTGTCTCGATTCCAGTCACATTATCCTTAACTTTGGCCAGCTTTGTTTTTTATGGATTCACACTCAATCGGGTAACATTCTTTGCCTTAATCTTCTCCATTGGGATTTTAGTAGATGATGCGATCGTGGTCGTGGAAAATGTCGGCCGTCATCTGGAATTACCAGAAAATAAAACCCGCTTACAAATTTCTACAAATCGCCGCCGCACCCTGAAACAAATTGTTTTAGAAGCAGTGGATGAAGTTGGTAATCCGACAATTTTGGCAACTGTGGCAGTAATTGCCGCAATCTTACCAATGGCGTTCGTTGGCGGCTTAATGGGGCCATATATGCGCCCAATTCCACTAGGTGCTTCGGCGGCAATGATATTTTCAGCATTGGTAGCATTTATTGTGGTTCCCTGGACAACAATACGGGTATTCACTGGCTCTAGTCAAGCTGCTCATGCTCACGGGGAAGATGCTCTGAGTCAAATGTATCGCCGCTTTATGTATCCTCTGGTGCATTATCCGCGTCGGGGAACGGCTTTTTTAGTGGCAACTGCGATCGCTTTAATCCTAATTTTGGGCGGGTTGGCAGGATTTCGTTTAGTCATCTTGAAGATGCTACCCTTTGACAACAAAAGCGAGTTACAAGTGGTGGTAAATATGCCTGAAGGCACGACGCTAGAGCAGACTGCTAGAGCGACGAGAGAAATGGGACAATATCTTGCCACCGTCCCGGAAGTGATTAACTATCAAAGTTATATAGGTACAGCTTCACCTTATAACTTCAACGGCTTAGTGCGGCATTACTTTTTGCGATCGGGTACCAATGTTGCTGATATTCAGGTGAACTTTTTACCCAAGGGAGAGCGCCAACGTCAGAGCCACGATATTGCTAAATCAATTCGTCCCAAACTGAAGGAAATTAGCGATCGCTACAATGCTCGGATTCAAATTGCCGAAATTCCGCCCGGGCCCCCGGTGCTGCAAACGCTGGTTACAGAAGTCTATGGCCCCGATTACAAAGGTCAAGTTGACCTCGCCAAGCAAATTTTTCAATTATATCAGTCAACTGATGGTGTTGTTGATGTGGACTGGTATGTGGAAACTCCGCAGACAGATTATCGATTAGTAATTGATCGCGAGAAAGCTACACTCAACGGCATCAGTCCCACTCAAATTTCCCAAGTCTTGCAAATGGCAATTTCTGGTGAAAATGTGGGACTTTTACATGATGAAAATGCCCGTGAGGATGTGGCGATTAATCTGCGCTTCAGTCAGTCGAGCCGCACCAGCTTAGACGATCTCAAATCCCTTAATCTGAAGGGCGCAAACGGCAATCTAGTACCTCTGAGTTCCTTAGTGAAAACAGAAACAGCGATCGCTGATACTAGCATTTACCACAAAAACTTACAGCCTGTCGTCTATGTTCTCGGTGACGTGTCTGGCAAAGTCGAGAGTTCCGTCTATGCCATGCTTAACCTGCAACCAAAGATCGATAAACTAATTCCCGCAACAGGTGCAAAAATTCAGACCTACCTGACTGAACAACCCCCAACCACCGAAACCTACTCGATTAAGTGGGATGGTGAATGGCAAGTTACTTATGAAGTCTTCCGCGACTTGGGCATTGCCTTTGCGGTGGTGCTTTTACTGATTTATGCGCTGGTAGTGGGCTGGTTCCAATCATTTACAACCCCATTAGCAATTATGGCAGCCATTCCTTTTTCACTCATCGGAATTATGCCTGCTCACTGGTTAATGGGATCGTTCTTTACAGCCACATCGATGATTGGCTTTATTGCTGGAGCCGGAATTGTGGTGCGTAACTCGATTATCCTAGTGGATTTCATCGAGTTACGCCTGAAAGAAGGGATGCCTTTAGAAGAAGCCGTAATTGATGCGGGAGCCGTCCGGTTCCGTCCAATGCTGTTAACCGCTGCTGCTGTAGTTGTGGGATCGGCAATTATTCTCGCTGACCCGATCTTTCAGGGGCTAGCAATATCACTGATGGCAGGTGAAGTCGCATCCTTGTTACTGTCGCGATCGGCAGTACCAATTCTTTACTATAAACTCTGGCGTAAGCACAAAGGAATTCATAAGGATGCCAATACCCAAGTGGATCAATCTATGGTCGAAATAATTACTAATTCTTAACTATCCCCATGACATGAAGAAAATATCGAGTGTGTGTTTGTTGTGGAATAAAATGTTGTAGCAATTCTTCATGTTTGCAACAGTCGTCAATCTGAAGGAATCGCACAGCCCTTGTGATTGCTTCATTTCGTTTGCAATGACAACTGTTCAACTGGACATGATATAAGTTGAGAAATCGAATTTATAACTCATCACTTGATTCCTCACAAGTTCCTCAAGTTCTTTCCCTAAATTAAGAGTAGATAGAGCCAATGTGCTTTATAGATATAACTACATTGTTGAGTTATGAGAATGCTAGTGAAAACAAGAATTTAAAGTTTAAATTACTAAGTATTCTGATAGAGATTGAACAATAAGGAGGAATTCATGACTACTTTCAAAACTTTTAAACATCAACTTCGTCATTTTTTGATAGCTTTACAACGAGTTATTCAATACATAGCACAAGCAGTTACTAGAATTTTTTCTCCCACTGATGACCAATATCCCAAAACAGGAGTTCAGCCCTTCACAGGAAACCCTGCTGATAAGAAAAAACAAAAGTACTAGCTCTTAAACATTAAGAATACTGTTGAGTGCTTTTTAAATGATGCACTTGAAAAACAGTAATTACTACTGTAACAAAAAATGAGTAGTGACGATGATTATTGAACGCAGAGTTAACAAAGAGGCTTTTGAGTAGGAAGAAGTGTCTAAAATCCTGAAGAAGAAATGGGTTGCTAAACGAATCACAATTAATCTTACATCAGTTGAAGCACAGAAACTTAAAAAATACTGTTCAAGCACGGGCAGACCAGTCACTGATGTAATTCGGCAGTTAATTCGCTTTTTAAAAGTTGAATAAACAAGACAAGGATGATTAGAAATGACATAAAAGAACTTATCGAAGGTGCCAACTTTCGGCTAGTTATTTGTGCGCTAAAACAGCACTAACTCAGGGTTTAGAACTAAAGTTAGTCCAACAATCGATTAAAGAAGGTAAAAATTATGACAAATATTACTGAAACCATTATTAATGATAAGACTCTCATTGGTGGTACTGGCAGCGATTACTTAGAAGTTAATTCTTCAACAGGCAATAACCTACTCGATGGTGGCGATGGCAATGATTCTCTTAGTGCCTTAGGTGACTACGATGTGGTGTCTGGTAATAACACCCTCAATGGTGGCGCTGGTAACGATAGCTTGAGTGCTGAGTATTCAGCAGGCAATAACCTACTCTCTGGTGGCGATGGCAATGATTCTCTTAGCGTTTCTGGTGGCTACTATGACCCTGAAGTATCTGGTAATAACACCCTCAACGGTGGTGCTGGTAATGATAGCTTGAGTGCTTTCTATTCAACAGGCGATAACTTCCTGGATGGTGGCGATGACAATGATTCTCTTAACGTCAATCTTGCCGATGGTAATAACACCCTCAATGGTGGTCTTGGCGATGATTCTTTGAGTGCTAACATTTCAACAGACAATAATCTACTCTTTGGTGGCGATGGCAATGATTCTCTTAGTGCCTCTGACTTCGAGGGCTACAGGTTTGATAACACCTCTGGCAATAACACCCTCAACGGTGGTACTGGTGACGATTACTTGAATGTTGATTATTCACGAGGCGCTAATCTGCTCAATGGAGACGGTGGCAATGATACTCTCACAGCTTCTAGCTACGGCTACGGCTACGGAGGAAGTTTTTATCACACCACTGGCAATAACACCCTTAACGGTGGTGCTGGTGCGGATAACTTGAATGTTGACTATTCATCAGGCAATAATCTGCTCTCTGGAGATGATGGTAATGATACTCTTAGTGCCTCTGGCTATGAGTACGACGAACAGGGCGAGTCTGGCAAAGGAGTCTATCGCAGAGCATCAGGAAATAATACCCTCAACGGTGGCACTGGTGCTGATAACTTGATTGTTGATTATTCAACAGGCACCAATCTATTAAATGGTGGAAATGGCAACGATACTCTTAGTGCATATAGCGCATTAGGTAATAACACTTTTGATGGTGGTTTTGGTAATGATATCATCACAGGTGGAAACGGTAATGATATTCTAATTGGAGGAGATGGTACTGATACCTTTGCTTTCAATAGTTACAATGGGGGCATTGATAGTCTTTATGACTTCAACGCCACTAATGAGTTGATTCAGGTATCGGCTGCTGATTTTGGTGGCAACTTAGCAACACCTTCACTTGAGCCAAGTGAGTTTACCATCGGAATATCTGCAACCACTAGTACTCAACGATTCATTTATGACTTTTCTACAGGTGGACTGTTTTTTGACCAAGATGGCAGTACGTCTGGCTTTACACAGGTAAAATTTGCACAATTATCTGCTGGATTATCACTAACCGAAAACAATTTTGTGGTTGTTTAATTGTGATTAGCGCTCCATTTAGGCAGGGATTCCGAGGTGCTGAAAATAACATTTTGCGCTCGATTGAGCCGTGCAATAAAATGCTTACGCTGTATGAAAAATCGGCGTTGCTGAATCAAGGGATGATTCCAATACTTTTCGGATAAACCCAACAATCTCTTTTTTGGTCTGGGGGAAAGGTTA
>NZ_JAYGHD010000137.1:0-9726 GCF_034932245.1 Nostoc sp. UHCC 0251 | reverse complement strand
CTTGGAACTTCAGTTCTTTGCGGGACATGGCTTTTACGTTAAGTTGACACCAATGGGTGGAGCGTAACATCACGTCTTAACAAGCGTTTTACGTTAAGTTGACACGTGTGATAAATATACGCCCCTACCGAGTGTTTTACTTCTATTTACTTAGAAGTTGTAGCCAACTCCAAATAATAGTCCTACATCAGTTTCATCCATAAAAGCAGCATTTACAGAACCTGTCACCGTAAATCTGTTAGCTACAGGAATGTCTACACCACCAGTTAAAAGTAATCCAATGTCAGTATCGAGATTAGCCTCGATGGCTACGCCAGCACCGATGAAAGGAGATATAGCAAAGGTTCTTTCGCCCACCGAGCCTGCTGTACGGGGAGAAAAATCCAAAGTCAAGGGAACCATAAACAATGTATCATCCCCAAATATCACCGATGGTCGTACTGAGATATTGCGTGTCAGACCAATTTTACTGATCGCTGTAAAGTTAGTGTCACCCAAAGCTGTATCGTTGCCGCTCAAACCAATATTACCAGCTACACCGACATAGCTAGGTCCACCAAGAGTAGTTCTACCTGGTGTAACAGCAGGCGTTGTTGTACCATCTGTGGTTCCTGTTGGTGGCTGATTTAACTGACTAATATTAATATCAGGCGGTACGAGGACTTGGTTAATTGCATGGATAACACCATTGCTAGCTTGCACATCCGCCTGGATAACTGTGGCATTATTCACCGAGACTTGGTTATTAGCACGATCGATTTGAATATTTACAGGTCTTTCTTCATAGGTTTTCAGCTCTCCAGCCGAAAGCTGACTAGCAGTTACTGCCCCAGGAACAACATGATATCTCAAAATCTTAATCAATGCTTCTCTGTTTTCTGGTTGCTGTAACTGCTGTAGAGTAGCAGCAGGCAAAGCAGCAAACGCTTCATCGGTGGGAGCGAAGACTGTATAAGGGCCAGGCTGTTGAAGAATATCTGCTAAACCAGCTGTCTTTAATAAAGAAGTCAGAGTTGTAAAAGAGTTACTGGATGCAGCAAGAGAGACAATATCAGTACCAGTTTGAGTTCCACCAACAATATATTGAGCAGCTGGAAGATTGCTAGCAATGGGTTGCACCCGTCCCTGTCTAGCCAAAGCTTGATATAAGAGTGCCGCAACTTCGGCACGAGTCAAGGGTTGTTGCGGATTGAGTTGTCTTACATCTGGATAATTAACAACAATATTAGATTGTGTTGCTGCTACCACATTATTAACAGCATAGTCCGGGATAGCTGAGGCATCGGTGTAGTAGGTGCTGAGGTCAGTACTAGTTCCAGCGGTGCTACCAGTTATACCCAAGCCACTGGTCAAAGCAACGATCGCCTGTACCTTGGGTATTTGTTGATTTGGTGAAAATACGTTTCCAGGATAGCCTGCTAGAAATCCAGTTTCGTAAGCGTATTGAATTGCAGAAGCCGCCCAATAGCCAGCAGGAACATCACTAAATCCACCTGCGTTTGATTGCCGAACTCGGTTTTGGTTAGGGAAGGCTTTTTGAATGAGGGCGGCAAACTCGGCACGAGTCACAGCTTGATTCGGCCTAAAGCTGCCATCAGGAAAGCCAGTAATCACGTTATTGTCAGCTAAGACTTGAATGAAGGGACGTGCCCAATAATCTGAGGAAACATCAGACAAGTTAACTGTTGAAGCAGGCGATGGTGTCGTAGATGGAACAGTATTTTGAGATGAAGCTGGGGCAGAAATTACGATGGGGGTTATTGTAGCAGCTGTCATTCCCAGAACTAGTAAAGCAACCCTTGCTGATGGCCAACGAAAGAAACTAAACATGGAAATATCCTCTTTTCAAATTCTTGGATTGACTATTGGAAAATACTAGATGCAAGGTTAGGTGAATACAAATATCGAGATAATTCTTTGATTTGCCTCGATATGGAAACCACAAATCCAACCATTAACTCTGGAAAATCAAAGTTTTAGACATTATGAATATCTGCTCTGACATTTCATAAAAATTATTTAAATCTCCACCACACATAGTACCGAATTCCTATTTGATTTTTAAAGAACCGAGGAGCACACTAATTAAGCAGCGATACTGTGACATATAGTATGTTGCAACAATAAGGATACTTAATAGAAATAGGCGATTTTATAACTGAATAAAATCGCAGCCAAGTAGTAGGGTAATTGGCTGTTAATAGCCGCCTCTTTATAATTGCCGAAGAGGGTTAATGCTGTCAAGCTCAATGCATAATGAGCTTTGGCAACATTTAAGAAATAAAATTTGTCTTGGCCATATATTGTATTATTAGTCTAAAATCAAAATTATACAACTAACTAATGGCTGGCTTTCAAGGAATAAGTTTCAGTCTTTAGATAGTTGTCTATGATGGTAAATTTTCAAGTATTAGGCTGAAAATGAGCGATCGCAATCAAAAATTTGGGGCATGATTGAGCCAACACTTTTGGACATGAATTATTTTTTTATAAAAAATAATTTTATATCAGTTCAACGTCTCCTCGCGTTTTTAGCCAGTCAAAAACATCACTATAAAAAAGTTTTAGTTATACCTTTGCTTGAGTAAATCTACAATTGAGCTTAGTAATTCAGTTGGTTGTACTGGTTTGGCAACGTGTTTTTGAAACCCAGCTGCTAAGACTTGATTGCGATCGCTTTCGCCAGCATAGGCGGTAAGGGCGATCGCAGGAATTTCCCCTCCCTCTTCCTTTGGCATTGCCCTGAGTACCCTAATCAGGCTGTAGCCATCCATCTGTGGCATTCCTAAATCACTGATTAATAAATCGGGTACAGTCTTGACTATGGCAGCCAGCGCCTCAGTTGCCGATGCTGTAACAGTTGTCAGCACCCCATTCTGTTGTAGCAAGAAGTGTAAAAAATCCCGTGTGTCAGCATCATCATCAACAATCAATATGCGTAGTCCGGCAAGAATTGACGAGTTAAATTCCTTCCCTGTTCCCTCTGCTCCCCTTGCTCTCTCACTCTCCTTCATAACAGGCAGTTTGACAGTAAAAATTGCCCCCTGTCCTTCTCCTGGACTAGCTGCTATTACAGTACCACCATGCAACTCTACCAAGTGACGAACTATTGCCAATCCCAGTCCCAGCCCGCCAAATTGTCTAGTTGTGCTGCTATCGGCTTGACGAAAATATTCAAATATGTGGGGTAGGAATTCGGGGGAAATACCTTGACCTGTGTCTTTAACTTGAATCACTGCTGAGTGGGAAGACAATTCCCGGCTCAATGATAGGCTGACTTCCACAGATCCATTCCGGGGAGTGAACTTGACTGCGTTCGAGAGTAAATTTCCTACAACTTGCTGTAAGCGATAATAATCACCTGACACTTTACCAACATTGGGGTCAAGCTGTAGTCTTATCTGGATGGATTTGGTTTCTGCAATTAACCGGACTGTTTCCAATGCAGCATCAATTACAGCGACCAGATTAACAGTGGCAAAAGTCAGGCTCAACTTACCGCGAATAATTCGGGACACATCCAGCAACTCATCAATTAATTGAATTTGCAATAGAGCATTTCTTTCGATGGTTTCCAAGGCACGATTTGTAGTTGCTTCATCAAATTTGCGGCTTTTGAGTAGCGATGACCAGCCTAAAATCGGGTTGAGTGGCGATCGCAATTCATGGGAGAGAATGGCGAGAAACTCATCTTTGTTGCGGTTTGCCTGTTTGAGTTCCTCTGCTTGTTGTCTAAGTGCCTTTTCTAATTGCTTCCTGGGGGTTAGATCGAGAATAAAACAGATCCAAGATGCTGGATCTTGCTCCACTAAGGCACCACCAATGAGTATGGGGATACGGGAACCATCTTTGCGGATATATTCTTTTTCATAGGGAGTACATATTCCAACCGTGAAAAGTTGCTCTAGCCCCTGCTCATCAAGAGTGTAATACTCAGGTGGAGTGATGTGTTTTCTACGTACCTTTCCTGCTAAGAGTTCCTCTCGGCTATAACCCACCATTTCTAAAAAAGCCTGGTTTGCCTCAGTAATGCAGTCAAGAGTGGCAAACATAATGCCAATAATGTTGGAATCAACTAAGCGCCTTAATTGAGTTTCACGCTGGCGCAATTCATTTTCTGCCTGTTTGCGCTGGGTAATATCCTGGACAGTACCCATCATTCGCACTGGCTTATCCTCAGCATCGTAAAAGATACGACCTTTAGCAGCAATCCAATGAATACTGCCGTCAGGCCAAAGGCTGCGGTATTCAATGTCACACTCAACCTTTTCCTCAAGACAGTAAGCGATCGCTTCATGGATGCAGTGGCGGTCTTCTGGATGTACGCAGTTGAGGAAAATCTCAAAGCTGATTTCGGCTTCTGGAGACAGTCCATACAGTTGCTTACATTTCTCTGTCCAAATTAACTCGTTGGTGGTGATATTCCAAAACCACATACCCAGTTCAGCAGCTGTAGTAGCTAACCGAATTCGTTCTTCACTCTCGCGCAAGTTTGCTTCAGCTTGCTGGCGATCGCGCAGCACAGCTTGCTGTTCAGTAATATCAGTACTAGCACCAACTACTCTAACTACCTGACCATTTGCATCCTGGACAGCAAACCCCTGGTCTACCACCCATAAATAGCGGCCATCCTTGTGACGGACTCGATACTCGATCCTATAACGGTTTCCACTGACCATACTAGCAATGAACTGGTCATTAACTCTTTGTTGGTCATCGGGGTGGATGCGTTCTTGCCACCACTGGAACGTGGGTTCAGTTTCTTGTTGTGTGTAGCCAAAAACCTGGGTTAGACCCTGAGTTCTTTCCACACTATTTCTGTGAATCTCCCAGTCGTAAATTAGACAATTAACTGCGGCGGCTGCTAGCTCAAACCTTTCGTTACTTTGCCGTAGAGAAATTTCTATGTGTCGCCGCTCTGTAATATCAAAAGCGATTCCCAAAAGATATTGCGGCAATCCCTCAGCAGTTCTACTATATACAGTGTCATAGCTACAATACCAGCGCCAATTTCCATTAGCGTGTCGAATTCGGTATTCAAAACTCATGACTTCGCCCTGAGGAGCAGAATTAAATTTTTCAAAATAGCTAGGGAGCCTAGCCAAATCTTCAGGGTGTAGAAGTTGGGTAAATAACTCCTTTCCCATTGCTTGGATTTCTGCTGGTGTGTAACCCCAACCTTGAGCGATTTCGTAATTAACGTAAGAATTTCGCTGCTCAATTAGGTCATAAATGTAGAGTATCCCCGGAAGAGTGCCAGCAATTTGTTGAAACAGACGTTGACTATCCCACTGTGGCTTAAGTTCATCGAAAGTCGGCGGGAAACTCCATCCTCTTGTGGGTAGAGAGGGATAGTCGCCCGCCGACTTGGGGGATGGGGCATTGGGCATTGGTGACTCTTCCCCATGCCCAAAAACTCCATCCCCTTGTGGATGGAGTTTTTTATCTTCAAGCTGCGCGTGCTTAGATTCTGTAATATCCGCAAAAGTTGTAACGATCGCGTAGGGAGTGCTGGCTCCAACTTGGAATAGAGGTTGTGAAGACAACAATAACCAGACTAGCTCACCATTTGGTTTATGAAAGCCACAAACCATATTCAAGCAAGGTTGACCTGTTTTGTGGGCAACGATCGCTGGGTGAGTCTCACTGGACAAAAAAGAACCATCTTCATGAATAAATTGCCAATTGGGATTGAGCAAATTTTGCCCTACTAGCTGCTCTGCGGTCAGTCCCAAAATGCGATCGCAAGCCGCATTGCAAGCCTGGATAGTGCCATCAGCCAACTGAAGCAACATTCCCTCTTCTTTACAGGCTACCAGAGAATAATGTGCTTTTTTACTAACTTGCGAGTGCAGCAGCAGCTTATCATTACCCAGCTGGTTTTGGGACTTTTCCGCGTCTGGCATTCTAAAAAGTTAAATAAATTTAAAGTTAATCTAAGATTCAGCGGCTAATAATTGCATAAATTTAGGGCAATGTCTTCCACCTTTAGACTTAATATAGCAGACATCTCCAGAAATTAATTATGTGTTACCTGAAACCCTTGTAGAGACGTTGCAATGCAACGTCAAAACAATTCATTTTCACCAGATGTCTATTTAGCTGAAAGTAGTGACATTGCAGATTACTCCTTCTCCACCGAAAGATTACTCATTGATAAAGTAGGGAGTGTAGGGGAAGAACAAGTAATGTCGCATAATAAATAATCCTCTTTAACCAAGCAGGTGGTGTTCTTCCCTTCAACACTTACCCAAAAACTGATGGGCTTAATCGTTGTTTAAGTCCCATTATGGGTAATATTGCAGACATGATATAAATCCTGAATTCTGGCTTGGAAAATTCTTATTCAAATCAACATCCCTGCAATACAAGCGGTAATAAAACCCGCTAACAACCCGCCAATCATTGACCTTACACCCATGCGAGCTAAATCATGCTGGCGATTAGGTGCTATTCCAGTAATGCCGCCAATGGTAATTCCAATTGAACCTATATTTGCAAAATTACATAAGGCGTAAGTCGCAATAATGACTGCACGTTGGGAAATTTTTCCACTTTCAATTAGTGCCTTCAAATCCAAAAAAGCAATAAACTCATTCAGAATTGTCTTTGTACCTAATAAAGCCCCCACTTGCCGACAATCAGCCCAAGGTATGCCCATCAGCCAAGCTACGGGAGCCATAATAAAAGACAAAATCCATTGTAATGAGAGTTGCTGTAAGCCGACAAATCCGCCTACCCATCCCAGCAGTGCATTCAGGGCAGCTAATAATCCTAAAAAGGCAATAATCATCACGCCGACGTTAACAGCTAACTTCACACCATCAATTGCTCCCGTCGTCACAGCATCAATTACGTTTACATAATTGGTTTTTACATCCGCTTTTACCTTCCCAACCGTCTCTGATACTTCTGTTTCTGGGTAAAGTAATTTTGATACCACCAACGATGTGGGAGCAGTCATAAAAAAAGCAGCAATCAGGTGTTCTGCTGGTATTCCAAAAGAAAGATATGCCCCTAGTACTCCACCCGCAATTGTGGCAAAACCACCCGTCATCAAGGCATGGAGTTCCGATTGCGTCATATTCGCTATATAAGGTTTAACCATCAGCGCCGACTCTGTTGGCCCTAAAAAGATGTTACCTGCACAGGATAAAGATTCAGAACCCGATGTTTTCATTGTCTTCATCATTACCCACGCCATCACATTTACGACTCGCTGTAAAATGCCGTAGTAATACAAAACGCTGATGAAGGCAGAGAAAAAGATAATTGTTGGCAGCACTTGAAAGGCAAAGAAATGATCCTTAAAATTCTCTCCAAAGACAAATTTGGCACCGACATCTGAAAATGCTAAAAATTGGCTAACAATATCTCCCAGAGATTTAAACACATTCAAACCCCAAGGAGTTTTAAGAATCACTAGCGCAAATACAAGCTCCAAACCCAAACCCCAGGCCACTATTCGCCAACGCACCGCACGACGATTAACCGAGAAGGCGTAGGATATACCGAGAAAAACTAAAATTCCCAACGCAGAAATGGCACGTTCCATAATGACTCCCGGAAATGTATCGCTAAGGCACATGGTCACAAAGCATACACAAAAATCCGCGTGTTTTTATGGTTTTGATGGTGTAAAGAAGGATTTAGCGATCGCACATCCAATTATTCTAGAAAAACATGGCGGGTTGAGTTCTGGTGATTGCGCCAGTGCCACAATCAGTGAAGTGTCAGCTTGGTTATCTGTGCCAGTGATCCCACCATAACCAGACTCAATGCCAAAATTGCGATCGCAAACACCAATAATTTGCCAGACATAGTGTGCAACAGTAACTATAGGTTCATCTCTTTGTATACCCGACATAACTTCAGCATAGTTGCTCTGGTCAATATACAAATCATAAAAACCTGGAGTATTGGAGTTTCCACATGGCGCATTGATTAATTTGCCAACAAAGTGGTAGTGTTTAAAGCCAGACAGTGGATGCTGGCGCACCAAAGCAGCAAGGCGTTCAGCATCAGACGGAGCAAAAGTGGCACTGAAGTAGTAATGAGGGCCTTGACCGCATTCTTTGATTTCCCAGAACCAATCCTGAAATATACTCACTATGTCAAAGATAGACACAACGATATAACAATGAAGATAACAGCAATCAGCAGCTATCTAAATATACAGATTCACCCAAAGAAACGCTCATAATTATCATGACTACCGATCCAAAACCATGTCACTGTGTCTCCTTCCAAAACTCCAAGTGCTCGATAGCCTCGCGTCACCCTCACTGACCAAATCCCTTCCTGACTGTTGATACACTTGAAATGTAAAGACGGGTGAAATGGATTCTCTGCCCACAGCCGATATGCTTTCCTGGCATTTTGCCTAATTTCGCTGCTCAAGTGTCGATACTCAGACCAAAAGGAAGGAAGTACTGCTGACTTCATAGCTGATCGTAGTTCATTGCAGTGGCTTGTCCCTCTACAATTTCCTGTTTGGCTTGTTTGGCAGCAGCAATAAGTTTTGATTGTGTTCTCTGGAATGATTCATTCCATCTAATTTCATCTTGCAGATCATCAATGTACTCCCGTAGATGCTCTGCAATTCGATCTTGTACCTCAATGGGTAAAGACTCCATCATTTTGATCACGGTGGTAATTGCTTCTGAAGACATGGTGAATTACTCTCATACAACGCTTTGCTCTTAAAGCTAACACTGATCGCCTCTCTATTCATCAAGCTCTCATGCATAACGACATCATTTTTAAGCAAAGGATATTTACTACTCTTTAATCCTAATAATATTTGTTTATATTCAGCTTTTTTCTCTGCTAATTTTGTTTTTTTGATTAGCTCTTCTACATTGTGTTTTTCTCTTTTCATTTGTGTATATAACTCTTTATTTATCTGTGTCATATTTGATATATTTTTTAACATAATATTGTAATACTTAGCTAATAGTTTGGCATAACAAGTACTGAAGAACCGAAATTTTTCTCTACCAAACTTGAATTAAATTTCAGAAGGCAGAAGGGAACCCACGTTTAAAAACGTAGGATTGAAACAAGGACGCAATGCAAGTTGCGCTACGCGTCTCGATACAATTCTTTTTTTTAACTGGGCTTTAGACCCAGAACTAAAGTTGTTATTGATGCTCCTTTCCTTCTGCCCTCTGCCTTTCTTTGTAAAACAAATCCAAACAATCAAGCTAAACCGAGAAGTATATTAAATTATATTTTTCAGTTTTTATTACCCTGAAACACATAATTACTAATTGCAAGTGAGAATAGAAAGAAGTATTTACAAGAGCTATGAGTACCCAAATCATCATTACCCTGCCAGACGATATTTACCAACGTGCAGAACGCTTTGCCCGGTTGGCAAATCGTGATGTTGCCAGCATTTTAGTAGATACCATTCAACTTTCAATTCCGCCCGTCAGTGGGGATATTAGCGACCTTAAGCCTGTCTCTGTCCTTTCTGATGAGCAAGTCTTGGTGCTGACCGAACTGCAAATGGAACCAGAACACGATGCCCGGTTAAGCGAAATGCTCGTAGGCGTAGCCCGTCGTAGACATCGCCAGCAATCAGGTACTCTTAGTGAAGGCGATCGCACAGAGTTACAAACACTGATGCAGATCTATCAAGAAGGACTTTTAAGAAAAGCCACTGCGTTAGGGACTTCCAAATAAAAAAATATACAACTATTTATTGTGGGGTGGGCGACA
>NZ_JAYGHD010000136.1:0-9783 GCF_034932245.1 Nostoc sp. UHCC 0251 | reverse complement strand
CCCACAAGGGATTAATAAAATTTTGATATGCAAATTAGATGTGTTTTAGCTTACTAACCCTACCGTTGTTCCCAAAACCGCAACTCCCAAAGCCAGCCCGTATCCACAAAAGATTTTTTGCCGAATACTAAGCTGGTGGAATCTTTGTTGAACCCAGTTAAAGTATCTTAATTTAGGTATTGCAGTCATGGCATAACTCGCTGTTGAATTGTTTTAGTAGGCGGTTTTCATCAAAAACAAGAAATCCAGCCGCAAGTAGGTAAGAACACATTTGATACAAAATGCGCTCTCAGTTTATCAAAAATGACTTTTTTCTATCCTGGTTAAAAATACTGAAAGTATGAAGATTATAAGTATCTACCTCCTGAACGACATCCCACCCAGAACTTCAGTTCTGGGCTGATAGCGAAAGTCCACTCAAGTGGACTGAATTGCTTGTTTAGTCCACTTGAGTGGACTTCGGCTATTGAGACTCGGAATTCATTCCGAGGCGGGATAGAAACGCAGTGCGAGATTTAAAATTTTGTTAGTCAAGGGGATGAGCGTTGTTGGTTGAATCAAAAACTGCTTCTTACTACTCTGGTAAAAAAGACTGAAACTATTAAGATCAGAAGCATCTGCCTACTGAATACCCACTAATCTTTCCCAACCATGCCTCTGCCACGCATAGTAACGCTGATTGTTGGTCTGATCGTCATTTTGGGGCTAGCCCTATGGCTAATTGATTCCCTATCGCGCCTCTATTGGCAATTGTCCTATTCGCCGTTGCTAGGCAATTTGCTGCTGTTGCTGCTGATTATCCTTATAGGAGCGTTGGTTGCCGCTTTTGTCTATTATGTATTGGTGATTCAATCTGGGGAAAAGCGATCGCGCCGCAACCCGAAGCGAGTGACTGCGGCGCAAATTCCTGCTGCTAAATCTGATGCTGCTTCTACAACTCTCCAGGCTGTACGCCAACAGGTATCGCAAATTCAAGATGAAGTAGCACGCCAAGCTTTATTAAGTAAATCACGAGAGATTGAAGCAAATCTAGCACGGGGTGAGATTCAAGTAGTAGTATTTGGTACAGGGAGTGCTGGCAAAACTTCCCTAGTTAATGCAATTATGGGACGCATGGTCGGTCAGGTAGATGCACCTATGGGTACAACCCAGGTTGGAGAAACTTATTGTCTGCGGTTGAAGGGATTAGAACGCAAGATTTTAATTACAGATACGCCAGGAATTTTAGAAGCGGGTGTGGCGGGAACGGAACGGGAACAAATGGCGCGAGAACTGGCGACAGAAGCAGATTTACTGTTGTTTGTGGTGGATAACGACTTACGGCGTTCAGAATATGAGCCACTGCGGGGGTTGGCAGAAATTGGTAAGCGATCGCTCCTAGTTCTCAACAAAACTGATTTATATACAGATGAAGATAAAGAAGCCATCCTTGCACGGTTGCGTCAACGGGTACGGGGATTTATTGCAACTAATGATGTGGTAGCGATCGCAGCTAATCCCCAATCTGCACAATTAGAAACTGGTGAAACTTTCCAGCCGGAACCCGATATTGTGCCTTTGCTGCGGCGCACGGCTGCTGTTTTACGCGCCGAAGGTGAAGATTTGGTGGCAGATAATATTCTTTTGCAATCTCTGCGATTGGGAGACGAGGCGCGAAAACTCATCGATGGCCAGCGTCGCCGTCAAGCTGACAAAATTGTAGAACGCTTTCAGTGGATTGGTGCTGGTGTAGTATCAGTCACGCCTATACCAGTCGTAGATTTGCTGGCGACAGCTGCTGTTAATGCTCAAATGGTTGTAGAAATTGGCAGAGTATATGGCTGTGAATTGAATATGGAACGGGGACGAGAGTTAGCCCTTTCTTTAGCGAAAACCATCGCCAGTTTGGGCATTGTTAAAGGAGCAATTCAATTATTATCTACAGCTTTGCAACTCAATGTTGCCACCTTTATTATTGGTAGGGCAATCCAAGGTGTGACAGCAGCTTATTTAACGCGAATTGCTGGTAAAAGTTTTATTGAATATTTCCGTCATGACCAAGATTGGGGTGATGGTGGAATGACAGAAGTTGTGCAGCGACAGTTTCAAATTAATCGCAGAGATGAATTTATTAAGGCTTTTATTCAAGAAGCGATCGCACGGGTAGTAAAGCCTTTACAAGATAAATCTGAGGTGGTTGAACATGATGAAGAAGTCAATAGTTAAATAATTGAAAATTCAAAAATAAATGTGCTTACTGTTAAACAGTCCTAAATCATTTAGCGATGCCTGCGGCGGGCGTAGCTATCGCACGCAACACCTGCCCAACTTCTTGTGTTTCATATATAGTAAGCTTTTTGCGATTTTCTAAACGTCGAACTCACGTTAAATTACACTACTGTGCTTTAACAGTCAAAAAAACGAACCTTTTCTTAACTGTTTCAGCGGACAGTTGAACATACCTCTACACCTGATTACTTGATGTGTAATATCCAGTCATAACAATTGGAAGAAATACGGAATTTTGCAGACTAATTCAGCTAATGGTGGTAGTATCTTCACTAATCAAAGTGTAATTGCCTGTTTGAAGATGTTTTATCAGTCTAATCATCCGAATTAGCGGTATTAGACTGATAAAACCAGTCTCATAAATAGTTTGCCTACTACAAAATCTGACTGGCGGGAAATCCTATATTTATCCTTGCCAGAACAACACTTTGTTGCAAATGACATCTGACAGCAGCCAAGAGAGCTAACCGCTTCAGGTAGCGGTTGCGCTTGAGCTAGTCTTTAAGCTTTTGTGTCATGCCCCAAGTGGGAAATCTCAATTTTTAGTTATCAGAGCGAGGTAAGAAAAATGCAAAATAAATCTGCTCAAATAAGGAATATTTTCAAGGTACTGGCGGTAATTCTGGTTATACTTGGTATCTACACTGCTCAGTCTGCTATGGCTAGCGATCAGACTTTCACAAAGGCCAGTCTTCAGGGAAATTATGCCTATGTCAACAACAGTGCTAATGTTGCCAGCTTAGGACCGATAATCTTCGATGGAAAAGGTGGACTAACTGTGGACCTCATAGCGAACTTACCGTGTAGCAATCCCATTCCTAATTGTTCTAGAAACATTAACGATCTTCCCCCGGTGGCGAATGGAACTTATTCGGTGGCAACAAATGGTACAGGTGTTGCTACGATCCCTTTCTCTACCGGCACGGTTACATATAATTTTATAATCTCCGAGACTCAGAAAAAAGGAAGAATACTCCTAGCAACCCAGGTTTTTGCGATTGGTCAAAAAGGAGGATTGGCAGGGCAGTTAATCGCTCCCACATGGAGTCGAATATCAGACTAAGGATGGAGCAAGCATAGCCGAGTAGAGTGAGCAAGACTGAAGCCTTGTCCACTCTAACGGTTTTTGTGACACTGATATATCCTTTTGTTACTGTGCTGTTAGCTGTTGATTTTTTCTCTTGCTTTCCCCAACATTTTCACGTAATTTATCAGTTTCACTACTGGCTTTTATTGTTGGCTGAGTTTCAACACGTGTTTCTGATGACGGATTGTTTTCGTCCTCAGTTCAGTATCAAAATTTTAGTCATTTATTTCTAAAATATTCCGGAAACAGGAGGAAACGTTAGAAAAACTAATTAAAAAGACTTACTGAGTAACCAGGTCATGAGCTACCACATAATCGGTAAATTACTACAAGGGCGTTACCAAATTATCCAAAGCCTGGGTGCAGGGGTGTTTGGACAAACATATATTGCTGTAGACGTAGATTATCCACAGAATCCCAAATGCGTTGTTAAGCAAATTAAAGTTAGCAGTTCCGAATCCGGCTACTTGGACTTAGAGATGCTGAGGTTACTGTTTCTGACTGAAACTGAAACCCTCAAACTTCTGGGAAGCCATGACCAAATTCCTGAATTTATCGCCTGCTTTGAAGAAAATCAGCGATTTTATTTAGTTCAAGAGCGCATTGAAGGACATGCGCTGGCTGCGGAATTACCCATTGTTCAACAGTGGGGGTCTGTCTGGAGTGAAAGCGAAGTTGTAGAATTTCTGATAGATGTCTTAGGTATTCTGGAATTTGTTCATTCTCAAGGCGTGATCCATTGTGATATCAAACCAGAAAACTTGATTAGACGTAATAGCGATGGCAAGTTGGTTTTGATTGACTTTGGCTCAATCCAGTCGATCGATTTTGGCATAGGTGCGGAATTGCCGATTTATAGAATTCCCGTTACTTCATTAGGATATATACCGCCAGAGCAATTTATTGGTCAAACACAGCCCAACAGTGATATTTATGCTTTGGGTATGATTGCCATCCAGGCTTTAACTGGGTTAGAACCACTACAATTAAAAGCTGATCCTTATACTAATGAAATTATTTGGCGTTCTGAAACCACGCCAGTTAACGATTATCTAGCTGCTGTTCTCAGCCAAATGATCCGCTACGATTACCAAAACCGCTTTCAATCTGCGGGTGAGGTACTGCGGGTACTCAAACAAATAATATGGGAACCTCAGCCATCAGAAATATTAGAAACAGATGATCAATTTCCTTTAGAGGCGATTGAAGATGATAATTGTCAAAATTTTACATCTGCAAAATCATCGCCGTTATTAACAGGAATGAAAGTAGGGCTGGCGGCTAATTCTTTATTGATGGGATTTGGTGTATATTCTTTAATTAATGCTGCACCTGCATATTCAGAAACAGAAACTTTATCAAAAGCCACAAAAGAATATCAAGCAGGGGATTTGCAAGAAGCGATCGCACTAGTTAAATCAATTCCTTCCCACAGTAATGTTTATCCAGAAGCGCAAGCCACAATTGAAAAATGGCAAGAGCAATGGCAAGTAGCTGCACAGCAATACCAAATAGCTCAAACAGCTTTTCAAGAGAGTAAATGGTCAGATGTTCTTGATGCTGTTGCTAAAATTCCAAATATTTTATATTGGCAATCTAAAACAGATACACTAGTTCAGCAAGCTTCCGTAAATATTGAACTACAGACGCAAGATTTATTAGCAAAAGCTTATGAAAGCGCCCAGATAAAAGATTTCTCTACTGCATTACAATATCTGCGGCAAATTCCTAAAGAAAGTCGTGCGGGTGCTTTAGTTCAAGACAAGCTAGCTGAGTACAATCGCAAGCGGCAGATCAGAGCAGCTTACTTTTTACAGAAAGCTTATAAGAAAGCATTTGTTGGTGATTTTGATCAGGCTGTAAAATTTCTCCGAAATATTCCCAACGATACTCTAGTTTATGCTCAAGCTCAAATTAAATTGAATGAGTATACTCAAAAGCAACGTTTTGTGGCTAACAATCAAAAGATAGCTTCTGCAAAAATAAAAAATTCTTTTGCCTCTAAAAACTCAGCTAATAGGATTGAATCTCTTCAAGGAGGAAACTACCTGCAAGAGGTGAATATTCGTAGTTACAGCAATTTGTAGATGCATAGACTTGTTACATAGAACAATTTTAAAATGCGAGTAGGGGCACAATATATTGTGCCCCTATGCGTGTAGTCTATTCATCAGTCGGGGTTTAAATCCCCATCTGTTCGCGTAGCGTGCCGTAGGCAAAATGTCTTTAATGCAATAATTTTGAATTTTGAATTGTTAACGGATGGGTAGTTCAATGATAAACTCTATCCCTTCACCTGATTTAGAATTGTATGTGAGCTTGCCGTGATGATTATTAACCACAATTTGGTAAGCAATAGATAGACCAAGCCCTGTTCCTTTACCAACGGGTTTTGTTGTGTAAAAAGCATCGAATATTTTTGTTGGATATGCTTCATTTATACCTGAGCCATTGTCGGCAATTCTTAAAATGACTTGCTCTCCAATTGCCTCAGTTTTAATTTTAATAACTCCAGGATTTTGATAAACTGTTTCAATATCTTTATTTTTATACTTTTCTTCAATTGCATCGATCGCATTACAAATTAAATTCATAAAAACCTGATTAATTTCCCCAGGAAAACACTCAACAAGTGGCAAGCTTCCATATTCTTTGACTAATTTTATGGTTGGCTGATGAGCATTATATTTAAAGCGATGCCCCAGAATGAGTAATGTACTATCTAACCCTTCATGCAAGTTAACTAGTTTTTTACCCGCTTCTCTGTGTCGTGAAAAGTTGTTTAAATATGACACAATTTCAGTAACACGATCTGTACCAACTTGCATGGATTGAATAATTTTAGATAAATCATTTAACAAAAAGTTGAGATCGCTTTTTTGAATCGCGGTTTTAATTTCATCTGGTGGATTGGGTAGATATTTTTGATAAAGATATAGTAAACTAACCACCTCCTGTACATACTGTTCAACAAAATTTAAGTTACCAGCTATAAAATTGATGGGATTGTTAACTTCATGAGCAATTCCTGCTGTGATTTGACCTAAAGCTGCTACCTTTTCTGCTTGAATAAGTTGAGTTTGAGTCTGTTCTAATTCGGTGTTTTTAGCGATTAAGGTTTGGGTCAAATTTCTCAGCTTGAGATGATTTTCAATCCGTACTAAGACTTCTTCATGCTGAAAAGGTTTGGTAATGTAGTCTACGGCTCCCAATTGCAAACCTTTGATTTTATCAGCAGTTTCTGAGAGGGCTGTCATAAAAATGACCGGAATATCTTGGAGACGAGGATTGCTTTTTAGCTGTTTACAGGTTTCAAAACCATCTATACCGGGCATCATGACATCCAGCAAGATTAAATCAGGTAAATCATCATTTTCTAATCGCTGAATGGCTCTCTCGCCGCTCCGTGCTGCCCAAACTTCAAAACTAGACTGATCCAGAAAGCTGGATAAAACTTGTAAATTAGCAGGGTTATCGTCAACGACTAAAATAATTCCCTTAGAAAAAGTGTAATTTATAGGATTTTTTTGATCTTTAATAGTAGTTTTCATGCTGTTTCTATTGCATATTGAGTCAAGAAGTTGAGGATTAAATCTTCATCAAATTGTCTTGCTAGTTGCCTTATTTCGCTAGCAAATGGCGCGAGGGTTATGTCTGTTTCCTCCAGTTGATCGGCCCACTTGAGAATGGCATTAAAGTTACCTTTACTGGCTAAGGCGACTAGTTCCTGCAACACTTGGGGGGAAGGAGAGGTTAATTGAGTAGATTGGCTATTTGCTGTTGCTTCTTTGGCTTTTTCTACATCAGGCTGAGATTGCTTGTAAATCCATACCAAATTTAAGTATTTTTCTAGTTGATCCAATAATTCATTTACATGTATAGGTTTGGTTAAGAAGGCGTTACCTCCAGCTTGCAGACTGCGATGTTTGTCGGCTTCAAAGACACTAGCGGAAGAGACGATAATCAATACATCCTTAATTTCTGGAGTGTGACGCAGGTGTTCAATTAATTCAAACCCATTCATTTCTGGCATCAGTAAATCTGTGATAATTAAGTCTGGCTTGAGGGCGATCGCTATTTCTAAACCTTCTTTACCATTGCTGGCTTCAACTACATTAAAACCCAGTGGTTGCAGTAAGTTTGTAATCACTGTCCGATTCTCCCAGCGATCGTCAACCATTAGGATGGTGTAGGGGCCACCCTCAAAGCCAATGATTTGTTTCTCTGATGATGCGTAGGCGTAGCCCGTCGTAGACATCGCAGATTGTAGCCAGTCAGTCGCTTCGGGAATCTCCAACTCAAACCAGAAGCTACTCCCCTGACCGATCTGACTCTTAACATGGATATCGCTACCCATCATCTGTACTAACTGTCGAGTAATGGCTAAACCCAATCCTGTACCTTCAGCTTGGCGATTTTTATCACCCACTTGTTCAAATGGCAAGAAAATTTTGCTTAATTCTGCGAGAGTTATACCAATTCCCGTATCTTCTACGGTGCATCGAAGGCGATGTTTCACTATTTGTCGATCGCTGGAAGGTTGATCGATTACTTCAATATTGAAAGTAACCTGACCTTCATCTGTAAATTTGATCGCATTTCCCAACAGATTTAATAGCACCTGACGTAATCTTTTGACATCAACATGAACCCCTATAGGCAAGTTGATTGCGGATTTATAGACAAACAAAATGCCTTTTTGTTTTGCTCGAATCTGGCATATTTCCACAATTACTTGGAGAAAAGAGGGAAAATGCACATCAACCGGATGCAGTTCTAGCTTTTTTGCTTCAATTTTAGAGAGATCCAAAATGTCATTAATTAAAGTCAGCAAATGAGAGCCGCATTGTTCAATAATATTGACGTGATATCGCTCTTGATTAGGTAAAGCTGGGGAACGCAGCAAAATTTGGGCACAGCCAAGAATGCCATTCAAGGGCGTTCGCAGTTCATGACTCATGTTAGCTAAAAATTCACTTTTAGCATGGTTGGCTGTATCAGCCGCAGCTTTAGATTTTTTTAGTTCAGTTTGTTCAAATGCTTGCACTTGCCACAAGACAGTAATCATGGTAACTGTCAATCCACCAACAATTAAGGCGATTAAATCGAGGAATTGCAATCGAGATTCGATATTTTCGCGGGGAATCACCAAAGCCACAGACCAATTAGCGGCTTGCAACGGCAGATAAGCTACATACTTTTTAGTGCCGTCAATTTCCATTAACTCAATTCCCTGTTGTTTGTTTACCATCTGCTGGGCGATCGCATTTAAATTGCGATCGCCAATTTTTAGCAGGCTGGGTGCAGGCTTTTCTACGGTTGACATTAACGCCGAGTTAGGATGGACAATCGCCTGTCCTTGGGAATTGAGGGCGAAAGCATAGCTATTCGCACCGTAGTAAAGGGAGTTGACAACATCTGCAATGTGATCGACTTTCACATTGCCGTGGAAGACCCCGATCGGTGAACTACTGTTAGCAAAATTTGACGAGATCGGGGTGGCGATCGCAATTAAAGGAATTCCTGTAGAACGGCTAATAAAGGGATCAGAAATATTGCTCTTTCCCGCAATTGCTTTTTGAAAGAAATCCCGATCCTGAATATTTTTATTTGATCGACCAACTTTTGTATTGGAAAACGAACCATCTGGATTAACTATTTGGAAAAAGAAAAATTCATTAATTCGCTTGACTTCTGCCTTTAAATAGGGTTCTGCCACAGACCAGTTTAAGGAGTGTACAGTTGAAGTATTAGCTAGGGCTTCTACCTCCACTTGACGAACGTGTAACCACTCCTCAATTTCAGCACTCCCTCTCTGTACCTCTAAAAAAGCGCTATGTCTCAAATCTTTGAGCATCATATTTCTAGCGGCTTGATAGCTAAAATAAGCAGAAATACTGACTATAAGGGTAGTGCCGCCAAGAATAAATCGAATTAGTAAATTTCGTGAGGGATGAATTTCTCTGTTAAGGTTGGAGTTGGCTCGTATCAAGTGTTAGCTCCTTAATCGCATAGTTCGGCAAGAAAAAATTCTAGGTTATCTTTAGATTGCCCAAGAAACTATTGATGCTCACAGTTTTTGATAAAATAATTAATAAATTTATAATAACGGCGTGTATTATAAGTTTTTATTTGATATTCTTTAAAATCAACTAAAATTCCAATTATTGGCTATAAGAAGTGTTGCTAACAATTCGGAATTCTAAATTGTTAATGTGCTAGTACTGCAAGGACGTTCGGCGAAGCTCAGTCGAGCCGCGGAAGTCAAAAAGCTTTAATTTTGCGCTTTCTGGCTGTAATGAAATGGTAGCTTTATTTACGCCGTGCTGTACTAGTACGGCGTAAATAGAGCAACCATTTAAAATCCTTAAAAAGCTTATTCCATAATACTTTTGACTTTTGACTTTTGACTTTTGACTTCCGCCTTG
>NZ_JAYGHD010000135.1:0-9799 GCF_034932245.1 Nostoc sp. UHCC 0251 | reverse complement strand
TGAGCAGTCTGCCACCGGAAATTGTCCAACTCACCAACCTGCAAACCCTCGACCTGGGCAGTAATCAACTGAGCAATCTGCCATCGGAAATTGGCCAACTCACCAACCTGCAAACCCTCCACCTCTACGAAAATCAACTGAGCAGTCTGCCACCGGAAATTGTCCAACTCACCAATCTGCAATTCCTTAACTTCCACAACAATCAACTAAGCAGTCTGCCACCGGAAATTGTCCAACTCACCAATCTGCCATCCCTCCGCCTCGACAACAATCAACTAAGCAGTCTGCCACCGGAATTTGGTCAACTCACCAACCTGCAAACCCTCGACCTCGACAACAATCAACTGAGCAGTCTGCCACCGGAATTTGGCCAACTCACCAACCTGCAATTCCTTAACTTCCAGAAAAATAAACTGAGCAGTCTGCCACCGGAAATTGTCCAACTCACCAACCTGCAAACCCTCTACCTCGACAACAATCAACTGAGCAGTCTGCCACCGGAAATTGTCCAACTCACCAACCTGCAATCCCTCTACCTCAGCAGTAATCAACTGAGCAGTCTGCCACCGGAAATCAGGCAACTGTCAAACCTGAAAAAGCTGGATCTTCGTCAAAATCCAGTCCCCATTCCACCAGAGATTTTGGGGTCGAAGACTAAATACCAAGATCCGGGTGATGTGAATGAAATTCTCGATTTCTATTTTCGGGTGCAAGATCCAGCCGAAACAGAACCTTTCTACGAAGCAAAATTCTTGATTGTTGGCGAAGGAGGAGCCGGTAAAACCTCTTTAGCCAAGAAAATCAAAGACGAAACCTATGAACTTCAAAATGAGGAATCAACTGAAGGCATTGAGGTGATCCAGTGGGACTTTACACAGCCCAATGGCAAAGATTTTCGCGTCAACATCTGGGATTTTGGTGGTCAGGAAATCTACCATCAAACCCATCAGTTTTTCCTCAGCAAGCGTTCTCTGTATGCTTTAGTTGCCGACACTCGCAAAGAAAATACTGATTTTTACTGGTGGCTTAAGGTTGTCGAACTTTTGAGCGATAAAAGTCCAGTTCTCATCATCAAAAACGAAAAAAAAGACCGTCAGTGCGAAGTTAATGGAGGGCAGTTACGAGGAGAATTTGACAACTTGAAGGAAATTCTGCCAACCAATTTAGCTGATAATCGCGGTTTGGCAGAGATTAAAAAGGCTATTCAACTTTACATCAGTAATCTTGACCACGTTGGTACACCTCTACCAAAACTCTGGGTAAGAGTCAGAAACGCCCTAGAGAACGATTCCCGAAATTACATCAGCCTTGAAGAATACTTTATCCTTTGCCGAGTCAATAATTTAACTGACCGTAAAGACATGCTGCGCTTGAGCAGCTATCTTCATGACCTCGGCGTTTGCCTCCACTTTCAAGACGATTCTACACTCAAACACTACGTCATCCTCAAACCTGAATGGGCGACAACTGCCGTCTACAAAGTTTTGGATAATCAAACTGTAATGCAAAATCTAGGTCGTTTTACCAAGGATGACCTCAAAGATATTTGGCAAGACAGCGAATATGCAGATATGCGAGATGAACTCCTGCAATTAATGATGCAGTTCAAGCTTTGCTACGAAATCCGCGATCGCCGTGACAATTATATTGCGCCTCAATTGCTATCTATTGAAAAAGCTAAGTATACCTGGGATGATCCCCACAACCTGATCCTGCGCTACACCTATACATTCATGCCCAAAGGCATCCTCACCCGCTTTATTGTCGAGACGCACCCTTGGATTGAACAGCAAAAACTCGTTTGGAAAAGCGGTGTTATTCTCAACAAAGACCAAACTCGTGCTGAAATCATTGAAAACTACAATCAACGGGAAATTCAAATCCGTGTAGCCGGAAACCGTACAAAAGAATTGATGGCTGTCATCACCCATGAACTGGAAAAAATCCACAACTCTTATGAACGTTTGCAATATCAAACCAAAGTTCCTTGTAACTGTAAGGCTTGCAAAAACAGTCAAAAACCTCGTTCCTACGAGCTGGAGGAACTCTACAAACGTTTGAAGGCTGGTCGTTACCAGATTGAGTGCGGAAACAGCTATGAAATGGTAGATGTCCGCAGGCTAATCGATGATGTTATGTTCCAACCCGCTAAAGCAGATGGGGTAATCAACCCCCAAGTTGCACAGTTGCAAAGCGAACTGGAGCAACAAAGAGAGGAATCATTAAAACATCGCCTAAAAGATAGTAATCAAAAGGAAGTGTTTATCTCTTACACTTGGCGAGATCAACAAAGTAAACCACTTGTAGAAAAAATAGAGCAAGCATTTCAAGCTAAAGGCATCAAAATTATTCGTGATACCAATGCAATTGGCTATAAAGAAAGATTTAAAGAATTCATGCAACGTTTGAGCCGTGGTACATGTGTAATTTTAGTAATTAGCGATCAGTACTTGAAGTCAGAAAATTGTATGTATGAACTGGTTGAAATCGCTAAAGATAAAGACTTTTATAAACGAATATTTCCGATTATTCTAGCAGATGCCAAGATTTTTAAATCTATTGAAAGAGTTCAATATATTAAGTATTGGGAAGAAGAAATTGAAGAATTGAATAAAGCTATGAAAGAAGTTATGGCAGATAATTTGCAGGGGATTCGAGAAGATATTGACCAATATAGAGAGATACGTAATATGATCGCCAAACTTACCGATCTGCTCAGAGACATGAATACTCAAACTGAAGATATTCACAGTGAATCAGGATTTGAGTCATTGCTGAATGCGATCGCAGATCGTCTAGATGAGTAAAACTAGGCTATGGATGAGTGTCAAAAATAATTTCATTTTTTTGGCAATGACCTTGAAGCACGTTAAACTAAATAATTGAAGTTAAAGATGGATTTATATGCGTTTACCAATTGCAATTAGTACCATTTTAGTAGCGTCTTTGGGTTTGAGTACACCTGTAATCTCTCAACCTCCTATACAGGTAGCCCAAAAACCAGCGTCTACTAGTTTTGCCTTAGAACAATTTAAGATTAATCACCGATTATGGAGACAGAAAAAAATCTCTAACTATCGCTATGAATTTACTAGAAGTTGCTTTTGTTTCCCCAAAGCCACAGAACCAGTGATTATTGAAGTACGTAATGGAGTCACGACTTCTATTACTTATAAAGATAGTAAAAACCCAGTAGATAAAGCATTATTTCAAAAATATAATACAATCCCTAAACTTTTTAATATTATTAGAAATGCGTTCATTCAAAAAGCAGATAACTTGACTGTACAATACAACCCGACACTTGGCTATCCTACTCAAATTAATATTGATTATGATAAGCAAAAAAGTGATGATGAAATATTCATTACAATAAGTAATCTACAACAGATCAAGTAAATATAACTCAATACGCTTGGCTTTGTGAAAAATTGTAGGTTGGGTTAAGCAAAGCGCAACCCAACAAAGCTCTGGAAATGTTGGGTTTCCTTCCTAAACCTAACCTACATTAATGTATTTTATATACAGCATCTTCCAACTTAGTGAGTACAGATTATCGTAAGGGCACAACAATGTTGTGCCTCTACCCGTGTACTTCATTTAGCTGAAATACGCTGTAAGTAATCACCCGAACTTGATAAGCTATTAGCCTTTAAATTACACAATAACTCATGAGGTTTGTTGACTGCTGACATTTAACAGCTAACAGTCAGCAGTGAACACAAAAAAATTTGCAAGTTAGATGGGCGACAGCTTATAGATTCTATCTAACACTCCAACTCCAGATTGTTAAAAACAGCCTCATCACTTTGTGGATGAACCCTGATGAAGTACTTTAAAATTGCTAATTGTAGTAAATATTCCAGCATCGGCAGCTAAATTACCGATATTAATTTGGGTTGGATAACCAAGTTTTGGATTGTACACTACAGTTAGTTCGGATTCTCCAGAGTTGATCGTATTCCCAATCAAATTAAAGAGCTTAGGAATTGTACTATATTGTCGTACTAGCTTTAAATCTACTGGCTTACCAGTTTGAGCATTCGTGATAGATTTTGTGATGCCGTTACGTACTTCAATATTTAATGGCCCTCTGAAATCAGGAATACAAAAGCAAGTATTGCTAAGAGTGTAGCTATAGTTGCTAATTTTTTTTTGATTCCACAATCGGCGATTAATTCTTAGCTGTGTTAAGTTCGAGCTAGTAATCTCTGCTTTTGCTCCATGCGTAGGAGGCACAGACATTACTGGAGCGTTCAAACCCAAAGATGCTACTAAGATTGCACCAATAGCAATAGGTAAGCGCATATCAATCCTTTGTTAACTAACGTTGAGTTCTAACTTCAGCGTGACTAAATAGGATTCCAGAAAGTTGAAATCACTTCTAAATATGGACAAATTTTATACCGAGAATGTTCAACCGCTTGCAATAGCAGGAATATTCTCTAGTATAAACTTAAAAAATGCTGGACAAGCCTCCACTACTATTCACCTCAAATTTTGTGTTTTATGCAAAAAACTGAATAATTTTAAAATTGGCATTCTAAAATTTAGAAGCCAATATCAGACAAACTCCAAGGCGAACGCATCTTAATACTGATGAGCCTGAATAAGAGTGGAATTCACCAAGACCCTGCTAGAATTTGAAATTCTATGAGAAAAATTATTATTGGGGTGATGGGCCCTGGAAAAAATGCCACAGCAAATGATTTACAAAATGCATATATACTAGGTCAACTTATCGCCCAACAAGAATGGATTTTACTCACAGGCGGTAGAAATATCGGTGTAATGGATGCAGTAAGTAAAGGTGCAAAATCTGCTGAGGGTTTAACTATTGGTATTCTTCCCAGTGATAACCAAGATAGTATTTCCTCTTGTGTGGATATTGCTATTTTCACAGACATGGGGAATGCTAGGAATAATATTAACGTTCTCAGTAGTGATGTGGTTATTGCCTGCGGTATGGGTGCAGGAACTGCTTCAGAAATTGCCTTAGCTTTGAAAGCAAGTAAGCAAGTCATCTTGTTGACTCACGATGAAGAAAGTAAGGTTTTCTTCAAAAAGCTATCGCCAGAAAATGTTTATATTGTGGAGAGTGTAGAAAGTGCGATCGCTACTGCCAAAACAATCTTATACTGATTCTTAATTTGTAATGTTTAAGCCCACACGCTTTGATGGTCATAGATAATTTGGTTCACCACTTCAGACAACTGTATAGTTAGCCCACGAGCCAGGGCGGCCGCATCATGTCAATAAGCAAAGTATATTCTCAATAGAGCTAAAAATAATGTCATTAACTCTTGCTTATTGCGAAAACTTTAGGCGATCGCTAGCTTCCAATACTGTAACATCGTACCCCTTAGTTTTTAATAGCCGTGCAGCACTTAAGCAAGCTTTACCTGCTCCAATAACTATCACTCGACCTTGACTAGAACCCGCAGTATAACCTGGAATATCAAGGTCTGCTTTACTCTAATTCAAAAAAACTAACTAAGTCGGCATGATAAAACCCATGTATGTTTAGTTTTCTAAAAGCTGTGAAATGACCAATTTATAAGGTATTTACTGATTTTATATTTCATCACCTAACTTGTTTTTTTTAACGCCGACTTACTTACGGTTTTCAAGGTAGACGCAGTTTAGTATTGTAAGTATGTTCCGGGTATAACTGAAGTTCGCCCAAAAAAGAAACTTTGAGAAGCCTCAAAGAATATAGCCAGAATTTATTTACAGTCCTTTACGCATTTCTTGATAGCTTAATTCTTGCTCTGCTTGGGTTCTCAAGACCATATACACTTAAATTGGTGATCAGTCTTCTACCTTTGAGTAGACTTTTTTCTAACTCCCGACAAAATGGGTGAACCAAGAGTATTATGTGCTGTTATAACTTGCACCATACTTCGTTGTCTATTGATTTAAAGATTTAATGTGTAAATGGGTGAAAATTGTATTTTTTCTGCAAAGAATCGTTCCTGATGTAATATTTCAGAAAATTTACACAAAAATAAGCATAAGGCTATTCAAACTTGAAGTTAATCAGTGTAAGCTAATGATGTAAATATGTTTATAGTGAACCTATTTAACCACTCAGACTAATTCCGCTAAAGGAGGTATAAGAAAACTCACATACCTATTTCAGTATTCTTGAAAGAGACTAAACATGACTGTAAAAAGATTGAGTTTAGTAGCTTTTAAGCAAACCAAGCAATATTGTTTAAGTGAGATTTTTATTGAGTAGTAAAACCTCAAAAGATCGTTCTGTGTTTTGAGAGTTTTTCCCGTCTCTTCACTGTAACCTGCCTAAAGCCAGCTTCTTAATGCTGGAGGTTACGGCTTGTAGACTGAAGCATCGCCTACTAAATTGATTCTAATACCTTGGCAAAACCTTAAACGTTTTGCTTCTAAATCATTCTTCAACCTCTTGCTGAAAAGCATGAGTCTTGTGGTAGCCTAAGACACCGCAAGAGAGCAAAAAGGCTTGTTTAGGAAGACATCTAGCCCAATATCTTAGCATTCACATTAGTGATTGTCACATCAAGAATCTGTTACAACGAGTGGCGCTGCTTACCAAAAATACCTTTTTATAAAACAATACTCTTTTCTTCCAAAAGATTTAAGGTTTCCTTACTGAATATTAAAAGTATCAAATAATTAATATTTTTTTTGTTATTTTTTTCAATTTAGACCAATAGCTCAATTCTGTCTTGGAGGTTAGAAAATGCCAGCTGTGCTTTCTGGGGAACATGTAGGCGAAAGGCTATTGTACACCTTGGGTGCAAAGCTTTCAGAAAAAGAATTAGAAAACCTACTGGCAGCAATGGAAACTGTGGAGCCACCACTAGCAAAGCAGTTCTGGCAATCCGCACAGACGAATCCTGGTATATACATTATCCTTACAGGTAAAGTCCGACTGTTGGATAGCTCTGAGAATTTAATCACTACCTTTGGTGCATGGTCTGTTTTCGGCGAATTGACTCTGTTTCCCGAAGCTGACTTTAGCCCTTATGTAGTCAGAGCCTCAACAAGCTTAAAACTTGGCTATTTTAGGCAGGATGCATTGCAAATATTGATGGACAAGTATCCTAATATTCGCGATCGCCTTTTTGCCCGTGCAGAACTTTGGGATTTGCTGTTGTTATGTCGTCAAACCTCACAATTACCGTGCCATACTTCACTTGTACCAGGGATGCTCAAAGCCTTATCTCTCTTTGAGCGAGAGCATTTGGAAACTGGCTCTATCACAACGCAAATATCTCAAGATTCGCAATTGTGGTTATTGTACAGAGGTCAACTACGACATTCTCAAGGTCATTCTTTGACACCAGGTACAATCTTTGCTCAACCAGAACAAGGTGATTGGCAAGCAACACAACCAACAATTGCTTACATTCTGAAAAACTCTGAGAGGCAAACAGCACTAGAATACTTTCCAGAGTTGGGGAAATGGGGACTCGGTAGTGGGGAGTGGGGAGTGGGGAGTGGGGAAAAAACTTCCCAACCTCCAAAATCTAAAATCATTCCTTTTCCCCAACGAGAGCAGCAGTCACAACAACAACCAAAAAAATCATCTTTTTACTTTCCCAGTCCGAAAGTGCAAGTGGGGCATTGGTGGAGACACCTCACTAAGAGCTATCCCTTCTATGCCCAACAAAGCGCTGCCGATTGTGGCTCTGCTTGCTTGGTCATGATTGGTAACTATTGGGGCAAGCATTTTAGTATTAATCGCCTGCGGGATATGACCAACGTCAACCGCAGTGGTGCATCTCTAAAGGCTATGGCAGCCACAGCAGAAAACCTGGGTTTTGCCACCCGTCCGGTGAAAGCCACTCTTGATAAATTAGCAGAACAATCTTTACCTGCAATTATCCACTGGAAAGGCAACCACTTCATTGTTGTCTATGAAATCACGAAAAAGCGGGTGATTGTATGCGATCCCGCTCTTGGTCAACGTAGTTTGACAAAAGCTGAATTTCAAGCAGGTTGGAGTGGTTATGCATTGTTACTGCAACCTACAGCCCTATTAAAAAATACTAAAAACGAAAGTGCAAGCTTTTGGAAGTTTTTTGAGTTAATCAAACCTCACTATCGGACACTATTAGAAATCTTTATAGCTTCTGTACTAATCCAATTATTTGGACTGGTAACGCCAGTATTCACTCAGTTATTGCTCGATAGAGTACTTGTCCAACGTAGCGTTACAACCTTAAACGCTATTGGTTTGGGGATGATTATTTTTGGGTTATTTGGTGTCGCTGTCAACGCTCTACGGCAATATCTGCTATTTCATACTGCTAACCGCGTTAGCATCTCCCTATTGGTAGGTTTTATTAAACATACCTTTCGGTTGCCCCTTTCTTATTTTGAGTCGCGTTTTGTTGGAGATATAGTCTCACGCATCCAAGAAAACCAGAAAATTCAGCAATTCCTCACCGGTCAGACACTCTCCATCTTGTTGGATATGCTGACATTGGTGGTTTATCTGGCCTTGATGTTCTCTTATAGCTGGCGGATGTCATTATTTGTGTTGTGTACAGTACCGCCATTTTTTATCTTGGCGCTGGCTAGCACAAATATTTTGCGTCGCATGTCTAGAGAAATTTTTAATGCAGGCGCTAAAGAACAAAGCTATCTCATAGAATCCCTCAGCGGAATTCGTACCGTCCGCTCATTGTCAATTGAACAGACTGTGCGCTGGCGTTGGGAGGAACTGCTGAATGATTTGGTCAAAAAAGCCTTTAATGCTCAAATAATTGGTAATCAACTGCAAATTATCAGTGGCGTCATCCAAACTTTTGTAAATACTGGATTGTTGTGGTACGGAGCGACCCAGGTAATTAATGGCGAACTGACTATTGGACAATTAGTTGCTTTCAATATGTTGGTGGGTAACGTCTTGAGTCCTTTCCAGCGGCTATCTATGCTGTGGAATCAATTGCAAGAAATTGTGATTTCCACAGAACGCATAAATGATGTGTTGGAGGCGGAACCAGAAGAAGATTTGGAAACTAAACCCCGAAAGTCGTTAGGTAAGCTACGCGGTCACATTAGCTTTCAGAATGTCACCTTTCGCTATCACTCAGAAACTGAGACTAACGTCTTAGAAAATCTTAACTTTGAAATCCAGCCAGAACAGATGGTAGCAGTGGTAGGACGCAGTGGTTCTGGAAAAACAACCTTGAGTAAATTGATTTTAGGTTTATACCCACCGACAGATGGCAAACTACTCATTGATGGTCGTGACATCAGTAGTGTTTCCTTGCGATCGCTCCGTTCTCAAATTGGTGTTGTAGACCAAGATACTTTTCTCTTTGGTGGGACTATTCGGGAAAACATTGCGATCGCTCATCCAAATGCCTCTTTAGAAGAAATTATCCAAGCAGCAAAATATGCCGGAGCCGATGAATTTATTCAAAAACTACCGATGGGTTACGAATCCGAAATTGGTGAGGGCGGCGGTATGCTTTCTGGTGGACAGCGCCAACGCCTAGCGATCGCTCGTGCTCTGCTCGGAAATCCTCGGTTATTACTGTTTGATGAAGCCACCAGCCACCTAGATTCGGAATCAGAACGAATTATTCAAAACAACCTCAAAACAATTCTTCAAGGACGTACAAGTATAATCATTGCCCATCGCCTCTCTACAGTCCGCAACGCTGACTTGATCCTGGTTTTAGATCAAGGCGTTTTGGTGGAAAGCGGTACTCACGACGAATTAATCACTAAAAAAGGTCATTATTACTACCTGAATCAACAACAACTGGCTCAAGTTGGTTGAAATTGGGCATTGGGCATTGGG
>NZ_JAYGHD010000134.1:0-9925 GCF_034932245.1 Nostoc sp. UHCC 0251 | reverse complement strand
CCCAATGCCCCATGCCCCATGCCCAATGCCCAATGCCCAATGCCCCATGCCCAATGCCCAATGCCCAATGCCCCATGCCCAATGCCCAATTCAATAACAAGTGTTATCCTTTTGTTGATCTATTTCTAACTTAATTAATAGATGTTGCAACACAAGAGATTAGCTCAGTCATACTAAGAGTGTGGATATTATGTTTATGCCTACAGAAAACCTTACGCATATTTTATTTTCTAACTGGCAACACACACTCCAACCCTTTGGTGTTGACCAGGTAGCGGCTGAGAAAGCTTTTAATTGCTTGGTTGCAGCTTATTCTACCCCTAGCCGCTACTACCATACACTTAAACATATTGATCACGTCCTTAGCACAATTCAGATTTTGCAAGGCTACACAAACAACCTAGCTGCTGTTCAACTAGCTGCCTGGTTTCACGATGTCGTGTATGACACTCAAGCTGAAGATAATGAAAAACGAAGCGCAGACTATGCTTTTGAATTGCTGAGTAATTTGGGTATTCCAGAAAGCACTATAACTACTGTCACCCGTCTCATTCTGAACACTAAAGACCACCAAGCTGCGGTGGATGACTATGATAGCCAAGTTTTATTGGATGCAGATTTAGCGATTTTGGCTACTAACTCAGTCCAGTATCCTGAATATGCCCATGCCATTCGCCAGGAATATGGTTGGGTGGCAGATGCAGATTACATCACAGGTCGTCGGCAGGTTTTAGAACGATTTTTACAGCGATCGCGTATCTATTTTACGCCTTTAATGTTAGAGTTTGCCGAACCATCTGCCCGTGGCAATATTCAGGGAGAAATTCAGTCTTTATTATCTGTTTAGTTTTATCAAAGAAAGGCACATAGCAGTCCACTAGTAGGTTGCTATGTGCCTTCTGGCGGCAGAGCCTTGAAAAATTTCCAATTGCTTACCGTCTGCTACTACCGCGATAAGGCAGTTCAGGATTTTCTACCTTTCTTTTAGGTGCAAACATTCGTTGATGTTGTGGCTGCTGAGTTATTTCCTGTGCAAACTTGACACGGGTACGAACTCCGAGATCAACATCTGTATCGAGCATTTGCTGAAGTTGATCTTTAATCCGCGATGCTTGATCGGGTAAAGTGACTGCTATAGCAATAGCTAGTGTTTCTAAACTTGTCACTGCTGCATAGCGCACTACCCACTCTGGATCTTGAGAAATTAGTAGTAGCGCCTCTAGTACCTGAGTCTGAATAGATTCTAGTTTCTCAGGTGGTACTTGATGCCAGCGCAAAGTGCCTAATCCCCTGGCAGCTGCCCGCCGCACACTCAGGGAAAAATCGGTTTTTGCTGCTTCTAACAAGGTATCTAGCGCCCGTAGATCCCCAATTCCCGCTAAGGCACGAATAGCCCAAGCTCTCGCTCCGTAATTGTAGTCATCAATTAGTTGCAATAGTGGCTGCACCGCAGCTTCCCCGATCGCAATCAGCCCATCTACCGCCGCCACGGCTGCCCCTGGATTGTTATAGCCCAAAGCTGCAATTAGAGTAGGAACAGCTTCCTCTATCTCAGCTGCTGCTAACTCCTGAACTGCGTCTAATAAGCGATCCGAGGAATCTGCTTCTTCTACAGCACGGATCAATATTTGGGCAAGATCGCTGTTATTCATAATAGTTTTTCATGGGTAATTTGTCGTCAGCCCATTGTAGCTTAAGTTATCCGTAGTTAGTATAATACATAAACCCCCTAGCCCTGATTTTACAGTTAGTTTGGGGGTTTGTATGTTGTAAAGATTTTATTGCAACGTATTAATGACAACTGATTATCTAGAATTTATGACTACAACAGCGAGTCCATCAAATTCATCACTTTAATTGCACCTTCAGAGAAAGTGCTTGGTGTGATGTGATTTACTTGATGTTCTAGTAATCCTTTAAGAGAAATCAGTTTCAGGCTATTTTCAGCAAGAGTCTGTGCGATCGCATCTGCTGCGGGTAGATATCCAATCGCTCCCAAATCTGCCAACACTGCTCGACGCAATTGCAATTTCTCTCCCGTCAAAGCTTGTACCAACCTTTCTCCATACACTGGTTCTTGGGTTAATTGATACATAGCTCGTGCGGCAGAATATTGCACCAATTCGATTGGATGCTCTAAGAATGCCTTTACCAAAGGGGTGAACTCAGTCGCCCTCAAAGTTCCCAAGGCTTCTAAGATGGAGTCGTAGGGTTGAGATAAATCAGGCTGCTTGGATGATATGAGCTGCTCTCCCTGTAAACCTAATGCTAATAACTTAATTAGCGCAGGAATACAAACCGGATCGCCCAGCATCTCTAAGGATTGTACCGCAGCTTCTCGTACATAAAAATCTGAGCAGTCTAAACACCCAATTAAAGGTGATACTGCTTGGCGATCGCCCAGTTTTCCTAAGGCTCTAGCTGCGTTCCGCCGCAGAGGATATCCGCCTTCTGGTGTCCTGTCGGCTTCATCCTCTAAGGCTTTAATCAGTGCTGTAACCGCAGCTGCTTCACCTATGCGAAATCTGCCCAACCACCAAGCAGCATAAAATCGCAGACCTAAATCTGCACTTTCAAGATTAGCGATCGCTTGCTCTACAGTTAAAGATCCACCGTCGACATTGTCACCTGTCAGTGATAAATCTTTAATTTTCTCCGGACTGGGATTCATGGTTGTGTTCGCTATGTGTTGTCTCAACATTCAACGGCTGAATGCTGACTATTTTGCCACCCAAGCGAGTAATTCTTTGCATTTCCTGATTCATCCGGTTCTCAGGCACTGTAATAAACGTACTGGCACTAGAACGAATAGGATAGCTGACTTTTTCTGTTTCTTCACTTTGGCGCATACCGACTACTTCATAGCGGAAGGAGCGATTGCTATTTCTACCATTAATTTGTCCAAGCATAAACCAATTCCAAATTAATTTATAAATTGAAGTTCTCATTAGTCCTTGGTCTGAAATTAATGACCAATGACTAATGACCAATGACACTAAAGTGGCTTCACACTGGCGATTTTACCACCTTGTTTTACCACTCTTTGGAAGTAAGCAGATAGTCCTTCGTATGGTATAATCACAGCTTGATTAACCCGGCGTGTGCTAGGATACCCAGCCCCAAAAACGCCTGCCACTTCAATCCGGTAGAGTCTGCCTTCTTGTCCGAAAGTTCCTGCACCACCGAAAGTACTGTTGGGGGTAACGCCTTTTTCTGGAGCAACGTAGGCAAAACCGGAAGGACCACCAGATGGAGGAACAACAACAGATGCACTGTTGCGACCTAGTTCAACGGCAAGGCGAGAGGAATTACCTCTAAGCTGAGAGGTATCGCTACTGGCATAGCCGCGATAAAGTTGGAATATCCGGCTAAATCCGACAGTTTTCTGACCTGTTTGGGTTGCAAAGCCACGATAGAAAGGCACAATATTATCACCAAAGCTACTTTGATACTCTGGCGAATCAATATAGGAATCAATGTCGGCTTCATATCCCTTGGTTTGATATAAGTCTAAGTGATAAACCACCTCAGACTCATCATAGGGAGCGCGACCCAACAAATGTTTATAGTTCAGTTCAATGACGCGAGTTTGAAAACTGTTGTAGAAAAACTTGGTTTTGTACAGTTCTGATTTGGCTACTTGACGCACAAACTCTTGTACTGTGCTTTTCCCATCGCGCAGAATAGATTCAGCACTTGTGAGACGCTCAGATTTCATTAAGTAATCGTTGCCCAATAACTGACGATAGACGGCAGAAATTACCATTTCTATGTCTTCTTTAGTTGCATTTGGGCGCAATTCTACAGGAGCGTTATCACTAAAAGCTTCTGTTCCCAGACGGGAAGCTGCTGTTGTAATAGCCATTGGTAATTTTCCTTATGTAATTGGTAATTGGTAAGAGAAGTGGGGAGTGGGGAGTTGAGAGTGGTGAAATTCGCTACTCCCTACTCTCTACTCCCTACCCCCCACCCAATTCCCTAATTTATACAGATGTGATGCTAATCACTTTGCTGCCCTTACGATTAAGCTGCTGCAATTTACTAGAAAGTTGCTCGTAGGGTACAAGCAATTCCGCAGTACTCCGCCGGACTACAGTTGAGTTTGGAGAAGCTGCTTGTAGTACCCGAATCCGGTATGTTTCTCCTCTGCCACCTGATGAGAGTCCCGTTAAGGCCCCTGTAGAGACTGGGTAGATAGGTGAAGCCAAATTCTTAGCTATTTCCCACGTTAGGCGTCCTTGTTTTTGCCCTTGAGCGCGATCGCTATTGGCATAACCCCGATACAGTTGGAACAGTCGGCTATAGCCAACGTTTTTCTGCCCTACTGGACTATTAAAGCCCCGATAGTATGGCACAATATTTTCGCCAAAGCTTTCTTGATATTCTTGCGAGTCAATGTATGAGTTAATCTCAGCTTCGTAACCTTGTGAGTTGTAAAGCTCAACGTGGTACGAAATCTCTGACTCGTCTTCTGGGGCGCGACCCAATAAATGTTTATAATTCAACTCGATGAATCGAGTTTGCGAGTTTGAATGGAAAAACTTCTCCCGATAGAGTTCCGACTGAGCAATGGCTAGCACAAAACCCCTAACTGAAATCACACCTTGCTGCAACAGTGATTCAGCACTGACAAGATGCTCTCCTTCCAGCAGGTATTCATTACCCAAAACCTGACGGTAAGCTGCTCGGATGATTACTTGTACATCCGTTTCTGTTCTATCGGGACGTAATTCTACCACTCCTGAGTCTTCAAAGGCTCCAATCCCTAGTCTTGATGCTTGTCCCAAAGCTGCCATATTTAGACCTCCTCAGTTTTTAATGCAAAACTGAAAACTTTTTAGAAAAAATTTTTCTAATTTTTTAACAGCCTTTTGAAAATAAAACTGCCCAGAAAGATAAACCAACTCCTAGCTATTGTGCTAACAGAGCTTGTTTTCCTTTCCGGGCTAAATACACTCTCTAGCTGAGAGCGTTAATTGCGTAGTCGATGTAGGAATTAGCTTCTACAGCAGGGTCGCCACTTAGACCGTGGTTAGCCTTGATGTATTTGAGAGCTTCAACGTACCAGCTGGGAGATAGATCAAAGGTGCGGTTGATTTCAGCCAAGCCAGAAATCAAGAAGTCATCCAAAGGACCTGTACCACCTACAACTAAGGAATAGGTAACGATCCGCAGGTAGTAGCCGATGTCACGTGCACACTTTTCTTTACCAGTGTTGGTAGAAGCGAAGTTAGGGCCTTGTTGTTGAGTTGTGTAGGGGAACTTGTTGTATACAGCTTGAGCTGCGCCTTCTGTCAAACGTTGGGCATTAGCAGTCAAGCTTTTTGCTGCTTCCATGCTAGCAGGAGCTTGACGGAAACGACCAAAAGCGGTTTGAATTTCTGTGCTGGAGAGAAAGCGACCTTGAGAATCTGCTGCTGCAACTGCTTCGGTAAGAGGTGTCTTCATGGGTTTAGTATCTCCCTATTTACAATTTTGTTGAAATTTCTTTTGTCTAACTGACAGTTGTCAGTCAATAAGTCTTGAAAGGGTTTAGGCTACTGCTGCGGCTGCACGATCAAAGTAGCTAGCAACTTCAGATGATATAGCGCTGCAATCGCCTCTGGTGATACCGTTGGGGTCATTAACAAGAGCCAAAGCTGCTTCCTTCATCTTTTGCACGCCAACTGCTACAGAAGATCCAGGTGTTCCCAACGCCAAATAGGTTTCGCGCAGACCGTTTAGACAACGATCATCTAACACACTTGCATCACCAGCAAAGATTGCATAGGTAACATAGCGTAAGATGATTTCCATGTCGCGCAAGCAAGCAGCATTGCGACGGCTGGTGTAAGCATTACCACCAGGAGCAATCAACTGAGGTTGTTCTGCGAACAAAGCGCGGGCTGCATTGGCAACAATTGCTGAGGAGTTGCCGGTAATCCGGTTTACGGTATCTGCACGCTTGTTACCATCTTTAACGAGGGCACTTAGAGCGTCCAACTGAGCAGCGCTGAGATATTCACCGCGGGCATCAGCTTGGGTGATTACTTTTGCAAATGCATCTAAAACCATTGCTTTTGTCTCCTAGTTTGCTTGGTTAAGAATAATTGGACTCAAAACTGAATGGTTCAGTTTCTTTTTGATGTCAGTACTGCCTGACGGGTTACGAAAGGTTCAAAACAGACATCCACGGAATAAGTTTACGATCTCCAGGCTTTCAGATTAAAACTTTTGTTAAAAAACTTCAAACTTCTTTGAACGACTGGAAAACCTGATTAAGATGTTGTTTTTCACTCTCAAGTTCTCTTTATACAATGCTGCCGCGTCATTATTTATTACAAATTATTGTTATGTTTGTTAATTTCATTTACATAACTTTACAGTATTATGTCTTTTCCTTATTGACTTCTCTCGACCCCAGTAAAGATGGGATAATTTATTCCTGGGAAATCCCTTTAAGGGTACGTAGGTGTAGCCTGCCCCAAGCATCGCAGATTTAAGTTGTGTATTATTAGCTACTTACTAATTTCTGCCAAGGGCACGCGCCATATTTTGCGACTGCATTGCATCCGCAGGTTCATAGCCGTAGTTAACTATGCAATCGGCAGACTTAGAATTATGGCGTTGCAGAACTTTAGGATGAATTGGAGCAAGCAAGGCGGAAATTTTGGAAGTTGCTAAATCATCCTGTAAAAAATATGCAATACCAAAATTATTAGACATATCCGAAAATGTAGAGACGTTGCATTGCAACGTCTCTATCTACAAGGGTTTCAGGTAACGCATTAATTTCTGGAGATGTCTATTATTAGCCCAGCCGAAGCTCTAGATTTGCATATAGACTAATACGCTTGGATCAAGAAGAACAGTAGGTTGGGTTAAGCGGCAGCGAAACCCAACCTACGCCAGTTTTTCTAGCTCCTGCCAAACACACTGCCAAGGGCACGCGCCATATTTTGCGGTTGCATTGCATCCATTGCGGCAGTGGGTTCATAGCCGCAGTGAACCATACAATCGGCACACTTGGGATTACCACTCTTTTGGCCGTATTGGCTCCAGTCAGTCTGTGCCAGTAATTCCTTGAAGGTAGAGTAATAACCTTCGTTCAGCAGATAGCAAGGTTTTTGCCAACCAAGAACGCTATAGCTAGGGCTACCCCAAGGCGTGCATTCATAGTCTTTCTCACCAGTAAGAAAATCTAAGAAAAGCGGATTGTGATTGAAGTTCCAGTTTTTTTCACCAGCTTTGTATGGAGCCAGAATTTGCCGGAAGAGGGTGCGTGTTTGTTCACGGTGGAGAAAATGATCTTGATCTGGTGCCCACTCGTAACTGTAGCCAGGAGAAATCATCATCCCGTCAGTATTTAGTGTGTCTATAAAGTCAAAGAACTCTTGCATATCTTTGGGTTCAGTACCCTCAAAGATAGTAGTGTTAGTTGTAACACGAAAACCTTTAGCTTTAGCGGCGCGAATGGCTTTGACAGCAATATCAAAAACACCTTTGCGATCAACGCATTGATCGTGCAACTCCCGCATCCCATCTAAATGCACGCTGAAAGTCAAGTAAGGAGAAGGTTGAAACTTATCCAGACTCTTTTCTAATAACAAGCCATTGGTACACAAGTAAATATATTTCTTGCGCTCAATTAATCCTTGAACAATTTCATCAATCTGGGGATGTAGAAGAGGTTCTCCCCCAGGAATTGAGACAACCGGTGCGCCACACTCTTCCACTGCGGCAAAGCACTGTTCTGGGGTGAGATTTTGCTTTAAAATTTCCTTCGGATGTTGGATTTTACCACAACCAGTACAAGCTAAATTACACCGAAAAAGAGGTTCCAACATTAATACTAAGGGGAAGCGTTTACGTCCTTTCAAACGCTGTGTAACAAGATACTTCCCAATATCCATAGCTTGTTGTAGATTAACTGCCATTGTTGCGATCGCTCCTCTTCATATATCTAAAAACACCACGGTAGGAGCGTACATCGATGCACCCCTACATATTGTATCTACATGTGAATTGCTATATTTCTCATTTAACATAGCCCTGAGCAACAAACCAATCCACAGCATCCTTGAGTGCTGCCTTTAGCGAAGATTGAGGTAGACCCAACGCTCGTACAGCCTTGCCGGCATCGTAATACATAGGCTGTTTCGCCATCCGAACGCCATCCAATGGCACTGAGGGTGATTTTCCCAATGGTGCGAGAATCTTTTCATCAACCCAGGCAACACTAAGGGGCAACCAAGCGGGTACTGTTCGTTGAGGTGCTATTAAACCTGTGATATCGGCGAGTTGTTCGAGTAGTTCTTTAAGACTGAGGTTTTGATTACCTAAGATATAGCGATCGCCTGATTTACCCCGTTGCAATGCCAGTAAATGCCCCCATGCTACATCCCGCACATCGATAAAATTCAAACCAGTATCTAAGTAAAAGGGCATTTGCCTTCGCAAAAACCGCAAAATTATATCACCTGTCGGGGTAGGTTTGATATCCAACGAGCCAATGGGGCTACTGGGATTGACAATAACTACTTCCTGACCTGTAGCAACGGCTTGCATGGCTTCTTGTTCAGCGAGAAACTTAGACTTTTTATAGTCACCCACCAACTTTTCTAAAGGACTCTGATGTGTTTCATCAACGACTTGACCAGATGATCCTACCCCAATTGCCGCTACTGAACTGGTGTACACGGTGCGCTCAATGCCAGCTTTGCGGGCTGCTGCCAATACATTGCGCGTACCCAGGACATTGTTATGGTGGAGTAACTCTCGGTCTGTTTGCCAGAGGGAATAATGGGCTGCCACATGGAATAAATATTGACAATCTTCCATCTGTTGCCAGAGATTGGGATCATTCAAATCGCCTTTGACAATTTCCACCTCCAAACCGCGGAGATTCTCCAAATTGCTGCTTGAGCGTACTAGGGCTTTGACTGTGTAACCCTGTTGCAGCAACAATCGTACCAAGTGGGCACCAATAAAGCCCGTACCCCCTGTGACAAAAACCTGCATCAAGTTGTCCCCCTGTTCTTAAATCGGGGAAACCAATCATCCAAAATAGCGTAGACTACTGGCACAACAATCAAACTGAGGATAGTTGAAGTTACGAGTCCACCTGCGATCGCTACAGCCATAGGCGATCGCAATTCCGAACCTGCACCAAAACCCAATGCGATCGGTAACATCCCTAAGAGTGTAGAGGCAGTGGTCATCATAATTGGTCTGAGGCGCACTGGCCCAGCTTTGAGGATCGCCTCTGTGCGGTCTAAGCCAGATTTGCGGAGTTGGTTAATGTAATCTACCAGTAAGATGGCATTTTTGTTTGCTAGTCCTAACAAAAACACAAAGCCAATCAGTGAGATCATGCCAAAGTCACTCTTGGTAAAGAGTAAAGCCAACATGGCACCAACAATTGACAAGGGCAAAGAAACACCAATAACTACTGGGTCTATCCAGCTTTTGAACAGTAAAATAAGTACAACGACAATGCACAGTGCTGATAAAAGCAAAGTAGTACCAAAACTACTAAATACTTCGCCTTGGCGGGCTGAATCTCCTCCCAAGTCTAAAGTTACACCAGCAGGTAACACTGCTTTTGCTTCTGCCACTAATTGGTCTGTGGCACTACCCAAGGACAAATCTTTGCCCAAATTGGCACTAATATAGGCAACTCTTTGATTGTTGAGCCGCTCAATTTGAAAAACTGTACCCTGTGGATTGGTTTCACTTGTAACAGTGACATCAGCAAATCCCGGTAATTTTTCGATGCGCTCTTTAATTGCCTTGGCAGCTTTGCTGAGGCTTTGGAGGTTATCACCTCGTAGTGACACCTGTAAGGGTTTTTGTCCACCAGTGTCAACAAATTGAATATCTTCTACGCTGGTAAGCTAAAACACATCTAATTTGCATATCAAAATTTTATTAATCCCTTGTGGGG
>NZ_JAYGHD010000133.1:0-9985 GCF_034932245.1 Nostoc sp. UHCC 0251 | reverse complement strand
GTAACGCACCATTCCCAGTTCAATCAGAATTGCAGGTTATTAAATTTGCATTCCTTAGTTCAAAGCAGGGAGAGGTTAGTGGAACTCACGTTTACGTTTTATCCCTATACCCACCAGCGTAGTTAATTACACAAATTGTTCTATAGGATTTGTGAGTTCCATAAGCAACACCAGACACTTTAAAAGCACTGTTAAAAATGTTTTTTCTATGACCGCGATCGGGCACACCATCATCAATAATTAACTGCATAACAATATCTTGGGCGGTGTTTGGGCCATAGCTGATATTTTCGCCTGCGGTTGTTTGCCATCTACCATAGCGGTTGATGCGAGTAAAGGGGTTGCTACCATCGCTACCATTATGACCTGTAGCACCTTTTGGGCCTTGGTCTTTAATATGGTCTTTTGCTCCTAAAGACATACCCTTAGAGGCACTCAAAGCTCCTACAGGACGTGCTGATTTCAAAAATGCGATCGCTTCATCGACTGCTTTGACTCCTTCTTGAGTTCGCAAATAGGTATTATGAGAAATTTTGACTCGGTTCCCCTCAAAGCGCTTTCTATAGTTTTCCATAATTGGAAGGTATGCTTTGGGATTTGTTCGTACCTTATTGGTTTCAACAATTACCTGTTGTTCTAGTGGTGAAAGATAACTCGCCTTTGCTAATAAAGTTGGACTAGTTGTTTTAACTACTGCTGGGTTAGAGTTTGCCACAGACGGGCTAGATTGCAAAAGTTGATTTGAGCAGCCGAAAATCAGGGCAACTGGCAAAAATACCCAAAATTTAATGCGGTGCATTCATTACCTCAGAGTTTTTTTATGGATTAATTTAGTGAATTAGAAGAAATAATAATTTTTGACACACAAAGAAGTTTGTAGACGCTTCTTTGTTTGGGATTTGAGAAGCGGCTTGTTGCCAGACATCAAAACTTTGATCAGTTCCTTAAGAAGAATGGAAATGAGTTGATCAAGAGTATAGATAACGCTGTGATTGTCTTTGTTCCTTGAGTGTTAAAAAAGGATTACTTAATACCTGTTGTAACCTAGCTAACACTCAAACGTAAAGCACAAAAAAATATTTCTACTTTATTACGCCTGTTTTTAAGTACAATCATTCAGAAAATTGGCTAATAAAAAATATAACGTAAATAAAAAATTTGCATATTTGCGTTTGATAGAAAAACGCAGAGTTTATATCGTGTTTGCTCAAATAAGTATCATTGCGATCGCTCGTTCTCAGCATTCCCGTAGGCGATCGCATTGTCTCACACTTTGAGAAACCAACGTTGTCGATACATCAGAACACCAACAGCCCACCACAAGAACACGGTGACTATGGCGAACAACAGGGAACCATTCAAAGCTCCCGCCCAAGATGCGAAAAAATTCTGGTAAATCCAATTGTAGGTACTGGGAGCGTCTTTGCCTGTGCCGATAGGGGTTCTGACTAAGATTTTAATCAACAAAACTGACAGAACGAAAAGTGCGATCGCATTTAAACCCATAATTTCAAAAGGTTTACCCCAGCGACGTATCAGCCGCACTTCGATCAGTTCATAACAAGCTGCTAGCAATAGTAACGCCCAACCACTGGTGAAGACTACATAAGAACTTGTCCACAGCTTTTTGTTGATGGGAAATGTCCACCCCCACGCCCAACCGATAATTAAACAACCAACTCCAAATAATGCTAAACCTATACTTATGCGTGACTGTACAGGTTGACTGCGTATCCATTGACCAGTGAAGTAGCCAGCCAGGACGCTTACTATCGCAGGAATACTACTGAATAGTCCCTCAGGATCTCCCATAAAGTTGAAACCATCACCTTTATATAGATGTGCTTTAGGAATAATCAGGCGGTCAACATAAGCGCCAAAATTACCTTCTCGTGTCAGAACTCCCGCACCAAAATCGGGCACTGGTACATACATCATTGTTAGCCAGTAGCCGATGAGTATTACTGCTGCTAGTATCCATTGACCTTTACGGGGAAGGTTGAGAACTATCAAGGAAGCCAGCAGATAGGTAATGCTAATGCGCTGCAATACTCCCATAATGCGGATACTACTTAAATCAAAAGTCCAAATACCCTGATTCCAAAAGCCATTTAGTAGCAATCCCAAGGCAAAGAGAATGGCAGTGCGGCGCAATATCCGCCAGTAAACAGTTGAGGTTGGTTTATTTTCTTCGGTGTACTTTGACAGCGAGAAAGTCATCGCTACACCAATAATGAAGAGAAAGAAGGGAAATACCAAGTCAGTTGGTGTGCAACCGTGCCAATCGGCATGGGCTAAGGGAGGATATATATCATCTGCGACTCCCGCCATATTGACGAGAATCATCGCAGCGATGGTAATACCGCGAAAAACATCTAGTGAAGTCAGGCGCATAGGCGGAATTTTATGTTAGATGAGTATCTAAGCTAGCCCGCTTGATGCAGGTAATCAAGCAAAATTTATAGACTTGGATACAAGGTAAAATTTTGTTAACTAATTACCACCACTCGCTATGCCAATTAAAGTTGGAGATACCGCTCCTAATTTCACTCTACCTGCTCAAAACGGTTCAACAATTAGCCTCCAAGATTTTCGCGGCAAAAAAGCTGTTGTCCTATATTTTTACCCCAAGGACGACACACCCGGATGTACGGCTGAATCCTGCGCCTTTCGCGATCAGTATGAAGTGTTTAAAAGTGCTGGCGCTGAAGTTATCGGCGTGAGTGCTGACTCCAGCGAATCTCACCAACGATTTGCTGCAAAATATAATCTACCTTTTACCCTATTAACTGACAAAGGCGACCAAGTACGGAAGCTATATGGCGCAACAGCAGCCTTTGGCTTATTCCCTGGTCGCGTTACTTACGTTATTGACCAACAAGGAGTTGTCCAATACGTCTTTGATTCAATGTTTAACTTTAAAGGTCACGTTGAGGAAGCGCTGAAAACTTTGCAACAGCTTGTGAAATAAGGGATTAGGGAATGGGGAATGGGGCATTGGGCATTGGGCATTGGGCATCGGCAAGAGGACTTGGGGACAAGGAGAATTGGGGACAAGGGGAAAGACTTGTTTCAAGTTCTCACCTCTTGTCCCGTCTCCCCTGCCTCCCCTGCTCCCTTACCTCCCTCATCCCCTCATTGCCTATTGCCTATTGCCTATTGCCTCGAATGCAACTTTTCCGACATGACAACATTAGTCTGGGCTGACTTGCCATTCTTGCCGTTAGTATGGGCATTACCATTGCGGGGATGGATCACACCATAACCGCCGTGGTTGCGTTCGTAAATTACATTAATCTCTCCAGTTTCAGAATTACGGAACATATAAAAGTCGTGTCCCACGAGTTGCAGTTGTTCCAGGGCTTCTGCAAGGGTCATCGGCGGCATAGAAAAATATTTGGTGCGAACGACCTCGTTGGGTAATTCGGGGGTGCGATCGCCAATTAAATCTGGGACTACCGATTCTGCAACAACTACTTCTGTTGGTTGGGGCTGAGTTTTCTGGTCTTGACGCCGTTCTTTGTATTTCCGCAGTTGACGGGCAATTTTATCTGCAACTAAGTCAATGCTGGCATAGAGATTTTCGCTGCTTTCCTCGGCACGGATAACGTTACCATTTGCATAAATAGTTACCTCAGCCGCTTGTCTAGTATTAATTCGGGGATTACGGGCTACGCTAAGATGCACATCCACTTCATTTGTAATGCTCTGAAAGTGACTAACTGCTTTTTCAATCTTTTGATGTACATACTCACGAATTGCATCGGTGATTTCAATATTTTTGCCGTGGATGACAAGCTTCATGTAAACTCTCCCACTGAATATTTGATGTGTGAATTTGCTTTGTATGAAAAGAAATTGCGGTAAGGTCTATTACTCCCGCCAAAACAAATTGTGAACTTTTTCTGTCTACTGCCTGTAAGCTTTCTTTAAGCTTACTACGTCTGGGTTTTTGCTCATTATACCCTTGATTATCCTCCTCATCTCTGCACTGGTATCCAATTGGATATCCATCTAGAACTCTTTTGTGAGGAAAATTAAGCAGTAAGCTCCTGTAACTGTCTTCTGTGTTAAAACAACGCTTACAGAACTGTTGATAGTTGCTCCTTCTGTGTTCGGTTGAAGTTTACTTGTTGTTCAATAATACAAGTCTTTGTGGAAATTTGATTCTGTTTTAAATGCAAACTAATGTTATGAAAGTCATCAGCCAGTACATTCGTCTTTATCGTCTTGGCATGATGCTTATTGCAGAGAATTCCTCCTAAAACCTATTGAGGTTGTATATTCAAGCTAGCACTTTGTATTTTCTAATTCATGTTCCCTTGACTTTCCTTTAAAATCCTTAGCAAATCTTGATATTTGTTGACTCCATTTGTGTAACTTGAAATATATTTCGTCATTAATACAGTTGATTTTTGGCATGATCCATAGTAATAGTCCACACAAAAACCGTTGTTTGCTATATAATCAAGGATTAATGCCTTACTTAGATGCTCATGGATGGCAGCGATCGCTCCTGACTGAGCGTATCCATGACCCCAGTCTAGATGACGTGTTAATTTTGCTAGAACATCCACCCGTCTACACTCTAGGGCAAGGAAGCAACTCAGATTTTCTCAAATTTGATATTGATAAAGGTCAATATGATGTGCATCGAGTTGAGCGCGGCGGTGAGGTTACTTACCATTGTCCCGGTCAACTGGTGGGGTATCCAATTTTAAATCTGCAACGTTATCGTAAAGACCTCCATTGGTATTTACGCCAACTCGAAGAAGTCATAATTGGCGTACTGGCAGTTTATGGGTTGCAGGGAGAAAGAATTCCAGATTTTACTGGCGTTTGGTTACAAGGGCGTAAAGTTGCGGCTATTGGTATTAAAGTCAGCCGTTGGATTACCATGCACGGCTTTGCATTAAATGTTTGTCCAGATATGACAGGCTTTGAGCGCATTGTCCCCTGCGGTATTTCTGATAAACCTGTAGGCAGTTTAGCTGAATGGATTCCAGGTATCACTTGCGAAGAAGTGCGTTTTTATGTAGCAAAGTCCTTTGCTGAAGTCTTTGGTGTGGAATTAGTCGAGTCACAACCTCAAGGATTTTTCCGGCCTGAGTAAATTCAGCTTGTAATTATGTAATGAATACTATAGCAGTCCTATTTAAATTGTGAGACACTAATAAGAGTAGCTCATATTTAATAGTATTAAAATCACTATTTAGCTACGGTTGTCAAAGCTCAAATGTAATTATTTCCAAATTTCTATATTAAATTTTTACGGCACTCAAGTACAACTTTGCGCGTGAATTACTCAAATAATCTCCAGGTATATGCCCCATCGTTAACATTTCTGAGAGAGCGTGATTGGACAGCTTTGATAGAACTATTTGATAGAGACGACGGTGATGAAATTGAAGCCGACATCGACAGGAGTTTGTTTTGGCTGATACCTGAACCTTGTTGGGAAGATGATCCCTTTGATTTCTTGCGTGAATATCTTTGAATAGTGGGGAGTGGGGAGTGGGGAGTTGGGGAGTGGGGATGAGGGAGCAGGGGAGGCAGGGGAGGCAGGGGGAGAAATAAGCAATGCCCAATTACGAATTACGAATTATTTGAAGGCGACTGAGGAAAATACGCAGGCGATCGCTTTGGGGATTAGTCAGTACTTCATAAGCTGGGCCTTGTTCTGTCACAATACCTTTGTCTAAAAATATCACCTGATGGGCTACTTCTTTTGCAAATTGCATTTCATGGGTGACAACCACCATTGTCATGCCTTCTGCTGCCAATTGTTGCATCACTTGCAAAACTTCGCCGACGAGTTCGGGATCTAGGGCGCTGGTGGGTTCGTCGAATAGCATGATTTGGGGATTCATACATAGACTACGAGCGATCGCTACCCGTTGCTTTTGTCCGCCAGAAAGTTGTTCGGGATAAGCAGAGGCTTTGTCAAATAAGCCAACTTTATCTAAGTATAATCTCGCTAGCTGGGCGCTTTCCTTTGGCGTTTTACCCAAGACTTTCTGGGGAGCGAGTGTCATATTTTCCAGCACACTGAGATGAGGAAACAGGTTGAACTGTTGGAAAACCATACCGACTTGTGTTCGTAGTTGCCGCAGTTGGTTATAGCTGATACTGGGCTTGGATAAGTTGATACCGTTGATTATTAAACGCCCGTTGTCAATGGCTTCTAGGCGGTTGAAGCAGCGTAGTAGAGTACTTTTACCACAGCCGGAGGAACCTATAACTGCAACGACTTCTCCCCGGTTGATTTCGCCGGTGATTCCTTTGAGGACTTTTAGGGAACCAAAGTTTTTTTCGATGTTGTCAAAAATAATGGCGGGGATGGTATTGTTCATTACTTATGTCAAGCTGCTCTACAGTTGATTGTAAGGTTTTTAATGTAGACCGTGCAGCAGTCCTAAAAAAGTCTTAGAAGGAATTCTGAGGCTAATATAGCAATCCTAAATGAGACTGTGAAATTAGTCGTGGAGGTAGGAAATAGGGAATAGGCAACAGATTTTTTTCACGAATAATTTAGGGTTGCTATAGCTAAAGTCTTTTGAAGAAGGGTTTTAGTTTACTAAGTAGACAGTAGTTCTTAGCCAATAAATATATTTTTGGCGGTAGATTGCACTATAACTTGAACGAACCGCAGAGGCGCAGAGAGCGCAAAGGGGGAGAGAAAATAATATGACTAAATTTAGTTTTATCCGTTGGCTGTGCTTATCTCTAGTTATAAGTTTTAACTGTTTGTTATTGGCTGGCTGTGGGGTGAATCCTAGTACGGCGAAAACTCTGCGGGTTGCTACAGAACCGGCATTTCCACCTTTTGAGTTTCAAGGACAAGGTGGTGAGTTGCAGGGTTTTTCGATTGATTTGATGAATGCGATTGCTTCTTCTGCTAACTTTAAAGTGGATTTTCAAAGTCTGCCTTTTGATGGCATTATCCCAGCTTTGCAAGGCAAAACGGTAGATGCGGCGATTAGTTCGATCACGATTACCGAGGAGAGGGCGAAGACGATTTCTTTTTCCCGTCCTTATTTTAAAGCTGGGTTAGCGATCGCAATCCGCGCAGATAATCAAAATATTACTGGCTTTGACAGTCTCAAAAATCAAAAAATTGCGGTACAAATTGGTACAACTGGGGCTGCAAAGGCTAAGAGTATTCCTGGAGTACAAATTCGTAGTTTTGATTCAGCACCTTTAGCCCTGCAAGAATTGCTCAATGGGAATGTGGATGCGGTAATTAATGATGCACCTGTAACTTTATATGCCATTAATACGGGTAATCTTCAGGGAATTAAAATAGTACAGCAATTGCTGACGGAGGAGTTTTACGGGATTGCTACAGCTAAAAATTCGCCGAATTTGGCATTAATAAATGACGGTTTGGATAGGGTGCTGAGAAATGGCACTTATTCCCAAATTTATCAAAAATGGTTTAAAGCCGAGCCACCATCATTACCAGTTAAATCACCATTTGAGAGCCAGGCTACCACTACCGCACCTAAAATACTTACCTCAATTGGCGTGATTTTGCAGGCTTTTCCGACTTTATTGCAGGGAGCTTTAGTAACGTTGCAATTGACGATACTTTCTGTAGTTTTTGGTTTAATTGGAGGTTCCCTGATTGGTATTGTCCGCCTTTCTCGTATTGCACCTGTGCGTTGGTTAGCGAGAGCGTATGTAGATTTTTTTCGGGGAACGCCTTTGTTAGTGCAAATTTTTATGATTTACTTTGGCTTACCTGCAATTTTGCAAGAACTTGGTATTACATTTAGTTTTGATCGTTTGGTAGCTGGGGTAATTGCCTTAAGTTTGAATAGCGCCGCATACATTGCCGAAGTTGTTCGTGCTGGGATTCAATCAATTGAAACAGGACAAGCAGAAGCAGCACAATCCTTAGGTTTGAGTTCTGTACAAACAATGAGTTATGTAATTTTTCCTCAAGCTTTCCGGCGGATGGTACCACCTTTAGGTAATGAGTTTATCAGTTTATTGAAAGATACAAGCTTAGTTGCGGTGATTGGTTTTGAAGAATTGTTTCGCAAAGGACAGCTAATTGTCGCCGACAACTATCGCGCTTTTGAAATTTACGCGGCTGTGGCGATGGTTTATTTATGTTTAACGTTACTTTCTTCACAAGCGTTTAGTCGTTTAGAAGTGTGGATGAATCCGGTTAAACGGCAAAAAAAGTCAGAGCACACAGCTATGCGCTCTGACTAAAATACTGAATTATTGATTATTAATAAGTGGATTTAGCTAAACTATAAAAATCAAATTTTTTCAACATTTCCAAAAATGTGAACACCGCAGGCACATGGAGAGCATTAGATAAAATTGCAGTTCCAATTACTCTCTTTAGCGGTGCAGGTAAACTGTATACCTGAACCTTTCTTTGGAGGAATGGGTACAGCTGTTAAACGAGGCATAATAGCTGCTCTCAATCCTTGATTCACCATACTAACGACTGTCGAAAGGTATTAAAGATATGACACAACTAACTTTAGTAATTGGAAATAAGAATTATTCATCTTGGTCACTTCCTCCTTGGCTAGCGATGAAACAATTTGGTTTGGAATTCAATGAAATTCGGATTCCTCTCTACAACAGTCCAGATTATTCCTCAAAAATTCGGCAATACTCTTCATCAGGCAAAGTACCTGTGTTATTGCATGATATGCAAACGGTATGGGATTCTCTCGCTATTTGTGAATATCTAGCTGAAACGTTTCCGACTCTGCAATGGTGGACAGAAGACAAGGCTGCAAGGGCATTAGCCCGTTCCATTACTGCGGAAATGCACTCAGGCTTTCAAAAACTGCGTCAGAATATGCCTATGAACTGCCGTACTAAATATCCTGGTAAAGGTTTAGTATCCGGCGTACAACAAGACATTGACCGCATCACTAGGATTTGGCAAGAATCACGCCAAAAATTTGGGAATGGCGGCAATTTTTATTTGGAAATTTTGCGTAGGCGTAGCCCGTCGTAGACATCGCTGATGCATTCTTTGCTCCAGTTGTTCTGCGGTTTATAACCTATGATGTCCAGCTAGATCCTGTTTCTAGAGATTATGTAGAGACAGTTTTGGCGCTTCCAGCCATGCAAGAATGGATAAACGCAGCAAAGAGTGAGACAGAAGTTATCTCCCAATACGAGTTTTAAGCCAAGGGAAAGGAAGAACATGAAAACTAAGAATATTTCAATTCGAGATGCAAACCAAAGAGATATTCCTACTATTATGGAATTGATTCATTTGAAAGCCGAATTTGATGGTTGCCCTGAATCTGTAGAAGCAACTCCTCAAAAGCTAAAAATTGATTTATTTGGAGAAAAACCCCTTGCATTTGTTCTCTTGGCTGAGGTTGATGGCGATGCTATTGGGTTAGTAACCTATCACTTTATCTATTCAACTTTTTTAGCAAAACCTGGAATTTGGCTTGATGACTTATATGTTAAAGTTGAACATCGAAGCCACCGAGTTGGTGAGGCGCTGATGCTACACTTGCGCCAGATTGGGCAGGAAAAAGGTTGTGGCAGAATCGATTGGACTGTAGCTGTATCTAACGAGCGTGGAATCAAGTTCTATGAAAAAATAGGTGCGAAGATCATCAACAAAGTAAAATTATGCCGCTTAGATGGTCAGGCACTCAGTAAGTAAATCTTAAGTAGGGGAAGCAGGAGTAACTCAGGCTTCCTTATATCATAACTAGTTAATAGAAAGAATTAGTATAAATAGTGGCTTCAGAGCCGTAGATAAGTTCCAATCTAGTACAGCAGGAGTTAATATATAAATAAATGTCTTATCGGCAAAAAGTTAAATAATTGTAACTATTAATAGTATTTATACAAACTTCATCTCCTAATATGTATATAAACTAGGACTTACGCATTGACAGAAAAATCAAAATAAGAGGTATGATTTTCAGTGCTTCTAACTTGATTTTTCTATTACTCACCAAGCGATCGCAACCAACAAAGGGGG
>NZ_JAYGHD010000132.1:0-10203 GCF_034932245.1 Nostoc sp. UHCC 0251 | reverse complement strand
AAAGCAAAACCATAGATGTGCTTCCTGCGGTTTAAAGTTCATCGATGAAGAACGGATTCATCTGCATCACATCGATGAAAATCACGCCAACTGGAAGAAAAAAAATCTGGAAGCAATTCATGAGAGTTGCCACGATTATAAACACATGAGCAAAGCGCAAGCTAAGAACATCGGAAGCTGGGTGCGATGAAAGTCGCACGCCCAGATTTAACTGAGAGGTGCGGGGAATAATATCCCCCATCGACTCAACCTGTCAAACCAATTGCGATCGCAGAACGTGATGATATGATCGCAGCATATTACAAACGCTTGACCAGTCCAGATTTAGAAATTCAATTAGCAGCAGCGCGTGCTTGGTCAATTTGGGAAGCTAGTACAAGTAGACTTTTTTTAGACCCAGAACTCATGCAAAAGTTTGGCGAGAGTGAATTTGCTTCAGCTTTCGCACGCATTGAATGCCATTACTTTATGAATAAGGGATTTCTTGAAACAGAAGATCAATTACTTCTAAATGTACACCGCATCCGCCATATTCCGGCTGTAATTGTTCAGGGGCGCTATGATGTAGTCTGCCCGATGATATCAGCTTGGGAATTACATCAGGCTTGGCCAGAAGCCGAGTTTATTGTGGTTCCTGATGCAGGACATTCGATGAGTGAACCAGGAATTCGTAGTACTTTGATTGAAGCAACAGATAATATCGAGTGGCGTTGACCAAATAATTATTAATTCATAATTCATAATTCATAAATTTTAAAATGGGTACAGAGCCACCCACTGAATTTTTAAATCAGTGGTCAAAAAGACAGTGGAGCATTTCTTGCTCCCACTGATTTAAATTATGAATTATTAATTATGAATTAGTTTAATGTACTCAATTATACTTATTTAAGAGTATATATATATATCTGACTAGGATCTTGAAATGCACAAAAGTGAGATTTGACCTGAAAAAAACCTTTCAGGATTCGTTTGAGTGAACTAAACTTAACCCACCTAATAGCTGTAGTCACTTCTACCCACTGCCGTTTTCTTTTACTTACTTCTGGATAATCTTCACTGAGCATCTCGACTGGTAACAAATACATCTTAACTCGGTAAGTTTTACCTCCTTTACGGTACTTGTAAGTGCCAAGTTCATTAGCGTCTACCTGCCCAATCACCCCTGCTTCTTCCCACGCCTCTTTGGCTGCTGAAGCCGGCGGACTCATCCCATTAGGAATATCCCCTTTCGGAATTACCCAGTGTTGAAAGTTACGGGTTGTGATTAGCAAGATTTCAACTTTGCCATTGTTCACTCTATAAGGAATTACCCCAGATTGTTTAAACACTTTGCTCACTTTTCGACCCATGTAATTTGTATCCTTTAGTGTCTAACTTTTTTGTACAATGTTTATTTCAGAAAGTCTAGAGCTGATACCGGATAAATTTTGGTTAAACTTAGGTTATGAAAAGGTTAAAAATATTTTTTTAGCCATAAGAGTTAATTATTGAAAGTTTTGATTGCTGAAGTAGGGTCGCACATTATGTACCCCTACCGTGCGTTGCCATAAGACGCGTAGTAGTGATTCAGGGCTACTCTACGAGAATATCTGCAAACCCTATAAATATAAAATCAACCTGTGTAAAAAGTGTACTCCTGATGGCTGATTTACAAATGCAGCACTATTCAAAACATCAGATATTTTGGCTTAATCCTAGAATATATAGCAATCCTAAATGAGATTGTGAAATTAGTCGTGGAGGCAGGCAATAGGGAATAGGCAATAGGCAAGGGGAAAGAAGGCTTCCTAGTTGCACTGAGTTTTTTCAGAAATCAAATACTAGTCCTATATGTGCCACCAATGTAACTAACTTGACTTTTTCAGATTTTGGTAAATATACAGCGAAGATATTGTATTTAAATCTACTTCTTTACCCTCATTTTCATGTTCATTAGTATTTTTAAACAGTACTGTAAATGCACCAGCCCCTAACCTACCTTGAGGAAACATCCGATAACAAGGCATTGTAGTTAAATGCGACTGATATTTGGCTAAATCACCAATTTCTATTGCCTTAAAATAGGGAAAGCGTTCCAAAAACCATTCACAAACTTGCTCATTTTCTTCGGGTGAATATGTACAAGTCATATAAGCTAGATAGCCTTGTGGTGAAACAAGTTTAGCAGAGTTAGCTATAATGCGCTTTTGCCGATTGGCACTCTTATTAATAGCGGTTGGGTGAAAACATCCGGGTGCTTTTTCACCTTTAGCAAGTAAAGATTGTCCAGTACAAGGAGCATCTACTATTACTAGATTGCTAGAGCAGGAAAACATTTCGGCAAATATACTCGAATCTCTATTAACCACTGCACTAGGGCTAATTTGGCAACGCTTCAAGTTAGAAATTAACATCCCTAAACGTTTACCAATGACTTCATTACTGATGAGTAAATCAGGTTGTAAAGCTTGCCAAGCAAAGATACTTTTACCTCCTGGCGCAGCACACATATCAAAAACTAAACTTACTGGTTTAGGAATAGCTAACAAAGTAGTAGCTGCAAATACCGAAGAAAAATCTAAACAATAGAAATATCCTTGTTGATGTAAGGGATGCTGACCGGGTTTTTCTCCCAGGTATAAACGGTCAGTAAATTGTGGTTGCCAATAGGTTGGTGTTTCTACTGCCAAAGACGAGTTTTCTGGCTTTTCTTTACACCAAACAATGCTGGGTAAAAAAGGCTGAGGATTCATTAAAGCCTCGATAAACTTTTCTTGCTCATCTAAATTAGTGAACAAACGCCGCGAGACTTTAAGTAATAAATTAGAAGGTTTTTCCATATTAATTACGAATTACGAATTACGAATTACGAATTATCTTGTATCAGAATCAAAATCAAACTGTTACACGAGAACAATGTAATTAAGGCTTTTGGCTTCATACTCAAAATATAATGACCGCCATTCAGAACGCAATGGCTAAACTACCCCACTGCACCGGAGAAGGTCATGTTCTTAGATAATTTTCCGCAAAAGTTACGCAAAGAAGCACAACTATGGAGGGATGAAGGATTAATTAGTTCTTCGCTGTATGAGCAAATAGCAGAACGTTATCAATTTAAAAACCTGGAAGCTACTGCACGCGATCGCAATCAAGCGATCGCAATTGGTGTAGGCGGCATACTTTTATGCTTAGGCATAATTACCTTTGTAGCAGGAAACTGGCAGGGAGGATCGCGAGAAGTCAGATTTATTCTGCTGATGAGTTTGTTTTTTGCGATCGCTATTACTGGATTTTACAATTGGAGACCACCTGAAGGGAAGAAACCGCAAAAAAGCAAACGCTTACTGGGAGAAGGGTTACTCATTTTAAGTGCCTTCATTTTCGGTGCAAATTTACTGCTGATGGCTCAGATGTTCAATATTGCCGGTTCAGCTTCCCAACTGTTTCTCGCCTGGGGGTTGGGTGTTGTGGTGATGGCATTCAGTTTGTCCTTAAATTCTTTAGGAATTCTGTCAATTGCCCTCGTGGAAATCGGCTATTGGACTGGACTAGAAGACTTGTGGTACGCTTCAAGTGAGTTAACTTGGTCGCGGTTAGTGGTGCAGCATATGCCTTTATTGGCATGGCTGGTATTTGTCCCCTTAGCCTACTTCTGCCGATCGCGTTGGATTTTTGGTCTAGCAGCCTTTGTCTTTGCTAGTTCTTTACAAGCCAACCTTAATCCACTGCCACTGCTGAATTATGCTGATATGGCCCCTTGGGTTGCATCTTTTGCTTTTACACTCCCACCTGCATTATTCTGGAGTTATGATGACCTGCTGTTTCCAACCATAAATTATAGGTTGTTTCAATCTCTAGCCCGTAATTTAGCGTTGATAAGCTTTGGCATTGTCTTTTATGTTCTGTCTTTTCGTTGGGTCTGGGAATCTCCAGATTATGCTTATAATCAGCCAACCAATTTGACAAACTTGTTCGAGTCACTGCCGATCATCGATTTGGGGATTCTCAGCGGCTTGGCGGTATTGCAATGGTTGTTTCTACTGCGTCAAAGAAATAACCCCCCGCGCCGTGAAGTGATTTTCACTACTGCTGTCATTGGTACCTTTCTTGCCTTTATTGCCATAGTACCTTTTTGGCATCAAACTATCAGCCGAGTTGATGAACTGGGTGTTTTTATTTTCAATGTACTTCTAGCAACATTAGCCTGGGGACTAATTCAAGAAGGATTGAAATTAAACAGCAGAAGTTCCTTTTGGGGCGGTATGTTGTTAGTAACACTGCAAATTATCAGTCGGGTGCAAGAGTACGATACCGATTTACTTTTCAAATCCCTAGTTTTTGTCTTGTGCGGTTCTGCTTTAATTAGCGCTGGACTTTGGTTTGAACGTCGCCTACCTGGTGGTTCTAGCTCTGCAAGTAAAAAATAGTGCAAATTTTAGATTTTGAATTTTAAATTTTGGATTGAATAAAAAATCTAAAATCTAAAATCCAAAATTCTGAAATCTCTGTGCATCAAAGTTTTTAAAGTTTCTCTGCGTCAGTCCTAATCTCTTTACTTTTGACCTCCTCAATCCCTCTGCTTTTTAGGACTACGCTCATGTCTAATAGTTCTTCTGAATCTAAAAATAAAACCTTGTCTCCCGAAGCCGAATTTTCTAGTAAGGTAACTTTTCGGGATTACTTGATTGCCACTGAACAAAAATCGAATAAGCCCTTACCTTTTTGGCGGTTACTAGCTCCCCTGGCGCTGCAAACAGGTTTAATTATGGCAGTACCAGCCCAAGCTCTTTATACAGATGTGACAGGTAAGACGGTGATTTTGCAAACTGTACCTGTAGAGCCTAATAATGTACTACAAGGTAACACCTTAGAGCTAGATTACAATATATCTCGTACCGCAAATTTGAGTAGACTACCTGGTTGGCAAACATTAGTCAGCAAAGGTCGTGGAAGTGGCAGAAGATTGCCTGAAGGAACCAACATTTACGTGATTTTGCAAGAGCAAATATCCTCTGGTCGCGGTGTTCCTAGAGCTTGGAGAGCATTGCGAGTGACTAGCGAACGTCCCAGTTCTCTAAGAGCCAATCAGGTGGCTTTAAGAGGTGTTTATCAGGATGGTTCAGTCAACTATGGCTTAGAAACATATTACATCCCAGAAAACCAACGGCAGCAGATTAGGAACGATTTGCAAGCCCAACGCGCTCGTAGAGGACAAGTACCGCCTATTGTAGTGAAGGCGAAAGTAGATCCACAGGGTAAGGCAGTCCCAGTTAGTATGTGGGTGCGCGATCGCAACTATCGCTTTTAAGCTGTTAGGCAAAGAGTGTAAACATGCAAGGTTTATCTCCAAAGTTCTGAGCGTTGACTTTCGACGCTCAGAATTTTCTAATCCGCAACTTGGGTGATTACGCGAACGGTGAGAACAAAATATAAAGACTAGAGGAGCAGGGGAGGGGGAGAGTTCAATGTGCCTTGTTCTTTCCCCTCTGCCCCTCTGCCCCTCTGCTCCATCAAACGCCTGAAGCTTGTGAGAAATACGGGATAGGTATCCAAGGGGGCACTATTGTCGATGTCTTGATTAAGGGTGGATTGGGAGCCGACACATGCAATCAATCTTAGACATCTTATTCAGCGATGTAAGAAGGCCCATTACGTTAATATGGCGGGTGCGATCGCAGCCATAGGCTTTTAATAGTATATTTTTAAACTTATTGAGCCAGAACATTTCCTTAAAAAAGTCACTTCCCAAAGCGCTGCGTAAGCGTACCCCTCCGGGGAAGCAAGCTACGCGTAGCGTCTCGTAGAGAAGCTCATCGTAGACATCGCTGGACTGGTCAAGCACCCTTGAAACGGATAATATATATCATTCCCGTTCTACTTCCAGCCTTCTACTCGCCATTGACTCAAAGTCCATGACTGAAAATTTCCCTAAACCCATTGCAACAACCGCCCCTTTACCTGCAAATGAAGTAGAACGTTTAGAAGCACTGCGGCAATACAATATTCTCGACACCCCAGCGGAAGTTGCCTTTGATCGCATCACCTCCTTGGCAGCACGCTTATTTAATATGCCGACTGCGCTGGTTTCTTTGGTCGATGAATCGAGAGGCTGGTTTAAATCTGCTTATGGTCTTGATATGCGGGAAGTACAGAGAGATGAGAGTATTTGCAGCTTGGCGCTATTATCTGATGAAGTTTTAGTCATCCCCGACACTAGGCAAGACAAACGCCTCGTCTGTAATCCATTTGTACAAAATGAACCGGGTCTGCGATTCTATGCTAGCGCACCATTGCTGACCCAAGATGGCTTCAATTTAGGTTCTCTTTGTTTGTTAGATACACAACCGCGTGATGCCTTAACTGATGAGCAAAAAGCCATTCTGAAGGATCTTGCCGCAATGGTAATAGATGAACTAGAGCTACGACTGGCAGCGCGTAAAATTGCTCAAATCGATGCAGCATTATTAGAAGTGACTCAGGGGGTTTCTGTTGTCACGGGCGAAGAATTTTTCTCTGCTTTGGTGCAACATTTGAACAAAGTGCTGGGAGTTGATTACACCTATATTGGACTAGTGAACGGAGATAACCAGGAAGCAATCCAGACGAACGCCGCCTGTGCTAAGGGGCAAATCATCGACAACTTTGCATACCTGCTGCGTGATACCCCCTGCCAAGAAGTATTCCAGAAAAGAAAATTGTGCTGCTATCCCCATCGAGTCCAAGCCTTGTTTCCTAACGCACCTCTTTTAGAACCTCTGAAGGTAGAAAGCTATATAGCGGTTCCATTTTTTGATACAACGGGCGTGCCTCTTGGACTACTGGGGGTGATGGATGGCAAGGCTTTGACAAATGTTCAGCTTGCAGAATCACTATTAACTATCTTTGCCCTACAGATTGCCACCGAACTGGAGCGACAGAAAACAGAAGCAACACGGCAACAAACCCAGTACGAGTTGAAGCGTTTAGTTGAACAACGAACGGCTGAATTATCTCAAGCCAACGAATTACTCCAGTTGGAAATTGCGGAGCGCCAGCTTGCCGAAGCAGCTTTGGAAAAAGAACAGGAGTTACTCAGAGTCCTACTTGATAATGTGCAGGCAGGAATTGTTGCCTGTAATGCCGAAGGGGTTTTAACCCTATTTAATCGAGCAGCGCGAGAATTTCATGGTTTGCCGGAGCAACCACTGCCACCCGATCAGTGGGCAGAGTACTATGACCTGTATTTGCCTGATGGCAAAACGCGGATGCCTAAAAACGAGATCCCGCTATTTCAAGCGTTACAGGGACAGACAGTCGAGAATGTTGAAATGGTGATTGCGCCCAAGCAGAGAAGGGCAAAGACGCTGCTTGCTAGTGGACAAGCGATCGCTGATAGCCAAGGCAAAAAACAGGGGGCAGTCGTCGTGATGCATGACATCACCGAACGCAAACTTGCCGAAGCCGAATTACTGATTTCTGATGTTGCCTTGCAGCAAATGCCCGATGCCATTTTATTAACAGATTTGGAGGGTAAGATTCAACGCTGGCTGGGCAATGCCGAGCAAATTTTTGGCTATACTGCCGCAGAGGCGATCGGCAGACCCGTTAACTTTCTCCATCACCCGGATATTAAACCGATGATGACGGCCCAAATCATTCAGTCTATTCAGACAACAGGAGAGTTTTGTGATGAAATTCCCTGTCTACGAAAAGATGGTTCGCTAGTCTCGATTGAGACAACAGCCAAAACCGTGTATGACAAAGCCGGGAATCCCATCTTTTTGATTGGTATCAACAGGGACATTACCGACCGCAAACAGGCAGAAGCGGAACGCGCCCAATTGATGCGGCAGCAAATTCAAGAGCAAACAGCGCGTTTAGAAGCAGAAGCCGACCAGCGGCGATCAGCATTTCTGGCAGAATTTAGCACAGCCCTGGCAGCCTCCCTTGACTATGAACAAACCTTGAACAGCGTTGCCAATTTAGTAGTGCCGTTTTTTGCAGACTGGTGTGCGATCGATCTGCTGCGAGAGAATCAATTCATTCATCGGGTTGCTGTTGCTCACCGCGATGCAAAGAAAGTGGAATTGGGCTGGAAAATTCATCAGCAATATCCCAGACAAATCGACGCAATGGAGGGAGTAGCCAAGGTGCTGCGAACTGGGAAAACCGAAATGGCTGCTGAAATTCCAGATGCGGCATTGGTAACGGTGGCTCAAGACGCACAACATCTGCGAATCTTGCGCGAACTGGGCTTAAAGTCTGGCATTATCTCGCCATTGATTGCCCGTGGACAAATTTTAGGGGCAATTTCCTTTGTCACGGCTGAATCCGATCGCCGTTATGATGAGGCAGACATGGCGTTGGCAGAAGACATCGCCCATCGAGCCGCGATCGCCATTGATAATGCCCGTCTCTACCGGGAAGCACAGCAGTCTGCGGAGCGCATTAACCGGCTTCAATCTGTGACGGCTGCTTTTTCCGAATCACTAACTCCCCTCCAGGTGGCAGATGTAATTGTAGATCAAGGGATTGCGGCTCTGAGTGCGAACTTTGCTCTTGTTGCCTTAGTAAATGAGACTGGCACTGAACTGGAAGTCATTCGAGCCGTGGGCTGTGAACCAGACCAAATGAATGGTTGGCAGCGGTTTTCTCTTAACGATCCTGTGCCTCTAGCAGAAGCCGTGCGAACCGGGCAGCCTATTTGGGCAGAACCATCAAAAACACGAGCAATTCGCTATCCACACCTAACTGAACAGTATGAGCGTTACGATTTTAATGCCTGGATTTCCATTCCCCTGATGATTGAAGGTCGAGCAGTTGGAGGCATGTCCTTTGGTTTCATTGAGCTGCAACAGTTGGATGGGGAGCAGCAAGCGTTTATCTTATCGCTGGCACAACAATGTGCCCAGGCGATCGCCCGTACCCGGCTCTATGAAGCAGAACAAACAGCAAGAAATGCAGCAGAAGCTGCCAACCGGGTTAAAGATGAATTTTTGGCAGTATTATCCCATGAATTGCGAACGCCGCTTAATCCGATTTTGGGTTGGTCGAAATTGCTTCGTGGTAGACAATTAGATGCCGCAAAAACAGATTATGCCTTAGAAACAATTGAGCGCAACGCCAAATTGCAAACCCAACTGATTGAGGATCTTTTAGATGTCTCACGCATTTTGCAAGGCAAGCTCAGTCTCAACAAGGTTTCCGTTAACCTAACATCGACAATTCAATCGGCACTTGAAACCGTGCGGTTAGCAGCAGAAGCCAAATCGATTCAAATTCAAACTATGCTTGACCCGACAATTGGGCAAGTGTTAGGAGATTGTACCCATCTTCAGCAAGTCATTTGGAATCTGCTTTCCAATGCGGTCAAATTCACTCCCGAAAATGGACAAGTCAATATTAGTTTAGAGCGGGTTGGTTCGCAAGCTCAAATCCAAGTCAGCGACACTGGCAAAGGCATTCATCCAAATTTTCTCCCCCATGTGTTTGAATATTTCCGTCAAGCAGATAGCACAACCACCCGCAAGTTTGGCGGATTAGGATTAGGGTTGGCAATTGTCCGTCATCTGGTTGAACTACATGGAGGAACCGTGCAAGCAGATAGTCCAGGAGAAGGGCAGGGCGCTACATTTACAGTCAAATTGCCATTGATGAAGGCGGCTCAAACAAAACAGGAAAATGAAAGCATTCCCTCGCCACCGAATCCTGATACCGCTCCCCTTACAGATACACAGATTTTGCTTGTCGATGACGATGCAGATACGCGGGATTTGATTGCGTTTATCTTAGAGCATAGCGGTGCGATCGTCACTTCTGTCTCCAGGGCAACTGAAGCACTGCAAGTCTTTAGGCAAACAAAATTTGATTTATTGATCAGTGACATTGGAATGCCTGAGATGGATGGCTATATGCTGATCCAACAAATCCGAACAATGCCAGCAGAGCTTGGTGGTAAAGTCAGGGCAATTGCCCTCTCGGCTTATGCTGGAGAAATTAATCAGCACAAAGCACTTGCGGCTGGGTTCCAACAGCACATATCTAAACCTGTAGACCCAGAGAAATTGGTAAAAGCAATTATCACCTTTATTGGAAAATAGCGATCGTTAAGGAAGTTTAAGTTGATTGCGTGAAAAAACTCCATACAACTCAAAAAGCCTTCTTGACCAAGCCCCGTTGGGGCGGGGTGTGGGGTGTAGGGTGTGGGGTGGTGCGACTCGTTTGCGGTGAATTCATAAC
>NZ_JAYGHD010000131.1:0-10280 GCF_034932245.1 Nostoc sp. UHCC 0251 | reverse complement strand
GGGAAAGGTTAAATTTATCCCTTTACCCTTTCCCCTTTAACCTTTTCCCCTGTCCTTCATTCCCCCCCCTCCTCCTCCAGGCGTCGCAGTTGAATTTGATGCAGGCGTGGGCCAACAATTGATACCACGGTGAATTCGAGATTTTGATAACAGAAGGTTTCGCCTTTGCTAGGAATTTTCTGTAACTGATACAGCAAAAAGCCCCCTAGTGTCTGATATTCTCTTGTCAGGGGCAAATCGAGATGCAAAACTTCGTTGAGGTCTTCGAGGTTGATCTGTGCCTGTACCAAAAATTTCTGCTCATCTAACATCTGAATCAGTAAATCGTCGCTGCTTTCAGGAACGCTTGCGTCGCCAATGATTTCGGCAATGACATCTTTGATTGTCACCAGTCCCACAGTACCGCCAAATTCATTCACTACCATGACCATAGCGGGTTTCTCTTGCTGCATCATTGGCAAAAGTTCACTCAAGGATGTGTGTTCTGGAACAAACCGGGCGGGACGCATCCAAGGTTGGATTTGTGTCTCCAAATTTAGGTTTCCGACAGCCAAAGGTTGTGCCAAATCTTTAAAATAAACAATGCCCCGAACATCGTCTAAAGATTCACCAATCACCGGATAACGAGAGTAACCAGTGGAAGCCATTTCTTTAAGTAATGTCTGGAAGGTAGCATCTTTTGGCAGCGCAATAATACTGGTGCGGGGGATCATTACATCTTGGGCCATGACATCCCCAAATTCAAATACATTATTGAGCAATTCTCGCTCTGCACGCTGTAAACCAGTAGAACCCCATTCTGTAGAGATAATCAATTGCAATTCTTCGGGAGTTACAGGTGGCCTCCAGCCTTGACCTGTGTATTGGATGCCAAAAATCCGCAACAAGCAACGAGTTGATTGGTTGAGAATCCAGATAAAGGGACCAAAAAAACGCACGATCGCTTTTACTGAAGGCCCCAAAAACCTCGCTAGCTGTTCTGAGTACAGCATGGCTAAGGATTTGGGACATAGTTCTCCGATCACAATTTGCAAATAGGCAATCAAGAAAAAGGCAATGGGAATTGATAAGGAATGCGCCAGGAAGTTAGTCATGCTACTTGGTAAAGGCCAGGATTTTAACCATGCATTCACCAGCACGACAATCGTACTTTCGCCAATCCATCCCAGTGCCAAACTAGAGAGGGTAATGCCCAACTGAGTGGTAGATAGCAGTCGGTCAATACTACGTTGTAGCATCTCGACTGCGATCGCTGGAATATCCCCAGCCTTAACTAGCTGGTGAATACGCGATCGCCGCACGCTTACCATCGAAAATTCCGCCGTCACAAAAAAGGCATTTATGGCAATCAGTAGTAGCACTGACAATAACCGCAGTGCCACGTCTGTCCAAATTAAACTAGGAAAACCACTCACTGCCAAAGCTCGTGTAAAATTCACGCCCTCCATTTTTGGATTTTGGATTTTGGATTTTGGATTTTGGATTAAGTTTTGGGTATTAGGCACTAAGTAAATTGCTTAGTACCAAGTCTCCAATCTAAAATCTAAAATCTAAAATTGCCGCAATCTACCTTTCTACAGGAATATTCGATGCCTCTAGCTTCAATTCTTGAGCTGGATAATCAGTGAGAGCGAGTGATATTTTCTTGACATCATCAAGTAAAGCTGTGGGAATGCTCACCGTACCTGTAAATGCTGGCCCATTTACAGGCAATTCTGTTGGTAAACCCTCCGTACTAGCACTCAGGGTTCGTCCTTTATCATCGGTAACATCTAAAAAACTATATAGAAAGCGCACAGAATCCTTACCTTTGTTCTGCATTTTCACTTTCAATAGCAAATCACCACCAGAATAGCGAACAGATTGCACAGACATGGTTACACCCTCACTCTGGGCAGTAATTGGAAAACCTGGCTTGAGTTTTTCTTCAACTACTGCTGGGGGTTTTTCTTCTGGCTTCTGCTTGCTGCTATTGGTTTCTTCATCATCTTCCTCTAGCTTTTCTGATTTAGCAGCTTTGGTCTTACCCTCAATTCGCGCCTTGACAATTTTCAGAATCTCTTCCTCTTTTAATAGCACTAGCCCCGCCTGCTGGGGGTTATTTGCCTTATTGCTGGCAAATTTGGTTGTAGGACGCCCATCTGGTGTAGTAACGCCTTTAAGTGCTGAACTCCCCAGTTCAAACCCCAAAAAGGCGCTCACAGAACCTGCTCCCATCATCAGGATTAACAAAACCAAAGTAAGAAGTACAGTAGAATTTATTTTCATCGCTGAAAAGCTATTACATAAGAATGCTAATCTGTTTAAGAATAGTGAAGCTTTTGACCTCAATCCTTAAAGGAACTTAATCAATATTAGTTTGCACTATTTCATAATTAAATTATGTAATATAAAAACCTGGTAGGCTATACTACTTACGTACTGTAAAGTAGAATAATCTTGTCTATTGACGTAAATACGTCGTTTCAGCGTCTTGCAGATCACCTTTTATAAGTTTTGACCGCCATCCGCGCCTTAAAGCATAACCCGTCAAAGACGGTTTGCCCCACATCTTCGCAAGGGGATTTATATAAGTTTTAGCTATTTTAATCTGTTTGAGCCATTCCACTAGTACAGGAATATCATCAATTGCAAAATCACTTAATTCCGCTACTTCACTTGTTATATCCTGGGGTCTCCTCTGGTTATACTCCAGTCATTTACCTCACATAACTAGAGGTAGGGCTATTTCGTTCTAGACATAAACCGCCCAGAACTAAAGTTCAGGGCTAATAGCCTAACTCCACTAAAGTGGACTAAAAGCCTTTATTAGTCGTCTTTAGACGACTTTTGCTATTAGCCTCAGAATTTATTCTGAGGCGGGCTAGATGAGAATGAAATAGCCCTGTAACTAGAGGTTTGGCATAATTCTTCTATATCCTTACCAAATAAAGGCATTAATTCTGCTTCTTCTCTCAACAGGACCTAAATGGGCTAGGGTGAGTTACGAAGAAACTAAATAGCTGCTAAGTAATACGTAATCATATAAGTTTTGTTACGGAGAGAGGGTTGACTTTTGATGTGGCTCCATATATATTTCATTTGTTACTCTCCAATTGAAAGTTTAGTCATACATTTTTAATAAATAGTTGTGGAAATACAAAAGATTTAGTTATGAAACTTTTAGCTATACGTATTCTTAGCTTATTAATAGGTGTAGAAAATATCCCTTATTTAAAACTTTTTGTCGCAAAATTATTCTTATCCAAAACAACCCGTAAAGCAGTTAATTATGACTATTTAACTGGAAAAGTCATCAAAAAAGCCTTGAACTCTTCCTCGATTTGTGTAGATATAGGCTGTCATCACGGAATTATACTAGGTATAATGATGAGATATTGTAGCCAAGGTAGGTTTTTTGCATTTGAGCCATTACCTATTTCATATAAATATTTAGTTAAACAATTTGATATGCCAAATGTTGAGATATATAACATGGCATTGAGTGACACGAAAGGGACTGCAAAATTTAATTATGTAGTAGACAATTCTGCTTACAGCAGCTTACAGAAGGGTCAACATCTTACGTCAAACAAGAAGGTAGTTGAAATAACTGTAGAAACCGATCTTTTAGATAATATATTAGATAGTAAATTAGATAGCAATCAAAAAGTATCATTCATAAAAATAGATGTTGAAGGAGCAGAACTGCAAGTTTTAATTGGCGCAAAAAATCTTATTAAAAGAGACAAGCCTATTATAATCTTTGAGTTCGGTTCATTAACGGCAGACTATTACGAAACTAAACCTGAAAATATTTATAATTTACTTTGTTTAGAATGTGGACTGAAAATTTCTTTGCTGGATTCATGGTTGAACGGTGAAAAGTCTTTAAGTGAAGAGGAGTTTAAAGAGCAATATTACGGTAGTATTAACTATTATTTTATAGCTTATCCTTAATTGAATAATGAGTCTATCGCCCCAAATTATACTTTAGCGTTGCTCAATGCAAATGCGATCGCCTCAAACTCATGCCAAAACTCTATCTTTCAAGTCGTTTACTGCTGTCCAAATCCAAATTTTGTTTTTTTGAGTCGGCATACATTTTTAATTGATCGAGTTTTCCATTTTATTTAATTAATTTTTAGCTTATTTTTGCATTGAGTTATTCATAAACTATAGATTCCTGCTATAATTAGTTAATTACCTAACATACCTTGTTCACACTAGGAATTAGCACAGAAAGTTGAACTAAAACTTTAAATCATTAACTCCTGGCAAGGAAAAACCCCACAAAACAAGCGCCTTTGGCCGATTGGGGAGGCAACGAACTCATAATTCGTCTTCAGGCTGGTTCGATTCCAGCAGGGCGCACTGAATGATTAAAAAGCAGTAATGTGTTATGTTACAAGTCTCTCAAAGATGATTGAGACATAATTAATGCTCAATTATCTTGAGCATTGACATTTTAGTTCACCCCCTCCAGACATAATTTGGTAATTCAGACATTAGTCAATAGTTGCTGACAAATGACAAGGAACTAATGACTAATGACCTTATAGAGTAGGACTGTTACCGAGGTGGTAAAGTTTAAAACCTGAATTCAGTTCCTACCTTGAGTTTGTTGCTATTGAAACGAGGAGACATCAGCAGCGACGTGTCGTAAGGATTTGGTAAATCAGGAGTGCGAATATATGGGTCGTTGCCAACTTGTTGAGTCAGGACATCACGATATAAAGTGTTAAGTAACTGAGCATCGCGGGCAATTTCATTTTCTGGGAAGGAACCACCGAAACCGGAACCCGATCCGAAAAATGAGTCTAGTTGACGCTTGAGACTGCTATTGTCATAGAAGTTGCGATCGTGACGAAAATAAGCTCGTTCAAATACATCACTCGCAGTTTCAGTTTTGGGAGTTTCCGTTTGAGCAGATACAACTGAGGGAAAAGCAATACCAGCAGCAAGCAGCACCAATAAACCACCAAAGGTTTTTAATTTTATACCCATGTTACCAACTCCTCAATTTTCGTTTTGGGCAATCTTAATTTATGCTTAATTTCAGAACTCTGATGAGTTCAACCTTTGGTGTAACACAACTTTTAATGTTTTGTAATGACGTATCCTACTGAAACTCTTACCCATTCAGATATTTGGGCAACCACTACAGATTTGACCAGCTTGCGCCACAAGCTACTAGATTTATTTTGCCAACTTGCTTATCAAGAGGGTGATTTTCTTCTCTCTTCTGGGCTGCGTAGTTCTTATTATGTCAACAAGACACAGGTAACACTCCATCCTCAAGGTGCTTTAGCAGTTGGACGGTTGTTGTTTCCTTTACTACCTGTAGATACACAGGCTGTAGGTGGTTTAACGATGGGGGCTGATCCAATTGTGACAGCAGTGAGTATAGTTTCTGTTTATGAAAACCGCCCGATACCAGCGCTGATTATTCGCAAGGAAGCCAAGGGTTACGGGACGAAAGCTTATATAGAAGGCCCCAGTTTACCAGAAGGTGCAAAAGTAGTAGTTTTGGAAGATGTAGTTACAACTGGACAATCGGCTTTGAAAGCAGTTGAGCGTCTTAAAGATGCAGGTTATACCGTAGACCAAGTAATTTCACTAGTAGATCGACAACAAGGGGGAGGGGAGTTGTACGAGTCGGCGGGGTTGAAGTTTGAAACTTTGTTTTCAATTCAAGAAGTTCAAGAACGCTACCGACAACTTGCGAAATCATAAGTGTCGCTTGCCAAATTATTTGATAATTTGACGAATTTGTGTAATTGAAAATATTACTCTTAAAACCCTAATAAGGGTTTTATTATTTTAGGCTCAAAATAGCCTTTACTGCACTGACGATCGCAGAAGATGCTTTTTCGATTTTTTCTTTGGTTGTAAATTTCCCAATACCAATTCTTAACGCTCCCTCAATTATATTTTCTCCAAGATTCATCGCTTGCAGAACGTGAGATGGCGCGACAATACCTGATGAACAAGCCGCACCTGTAGAAATAGCTAATTGATGGCGAACTCTAGCAACAATGGCACTATTAGGGATGTCAGGGATAGAAATATGTAAGTTACCTGATAAACGGTTGTTTAAGTCTCCATTCACCAGTAAATCGGGAATTTGAGCCTTGAGTAGATTTTGTAGCTGATCTCGCAAAAATGCGATCGCATTTTCATCTACTCCCATCTCCAACTGTCTCAATCTGCAAGCTTCCCCCAAGCCAGCGATTCCGGGGACATTGAGTGTACCCGATCGGAGTCCCTGTTCATGTCCGCCACCATAAATAAGTGGTTCAAGAGGATAACCTTTTTTTACTACCAATGCACCAACGCCTTTGGGTGCATAAAGTTTATGCCCAGAAATAGCTAGATAGGTAATACCCCAGTCTTGGAAGTTGAGGGGAATTTTACCGACTGCTTGGGAAGCATCACATAAAAAAGGGATATGGTATTTTTGAGCGATCGCTCCAATTTTTTCTACTGGGTAAATTGTCCCTACTTCATTATTAGCAGCCATCACGCAAAGTAAGGAAGCACGGACAGAGCAGACTTTTTCTAGATGTTCTAAATCAATTTGGGCTTGTTGATTGACATTTAACCAAATTATTTCAGCAAGTCCTTTTTTGGCTAATATTTTGCAGGTGTCTAAAACCGCTTTGTGTTCAACTGGGGAAACAATTATTTTGGCGGGAGTATTTTGTTGATAAATATGTCCTTGAATTGCTAAGTTAATACTTTCTGTTGCACCAGATGTAAAGATAATTTCCTTGACAGAAGCATTCATTAATTCAGCTATGTATTGACGGGCTTGTTTAACTGCTTGTGCTGCTTCATTTCCATAACCATGATCTACACTATTAGCATTACCAAAAGCAGTAGTCATATAGTACATGACTTTTTCTGCTACTCTCGGGTCAACGGGAGTAGTTGAATGGTAATCAAGGTAAATTATGTTTTCTTGTGTAGTCATTGCCTGTCAAAATTTTCCGCTTGAAATTTTTTACATATTTTTTTTAAGGCTTTACTGAATAGTTAAATATTCTAAAATTATTAATCGTAGGTAATCTAGCATCCGTAAATAATATTTAGTATTATCATATTGCTGAGAATTATTAAAATAAAATTGAGTGACATTAGGAATATCAAATACTCGCTTATGTTGTAATTCTTTAATTGCTTCTTGTGGGTTGTCTATAGAACCTGTGGCTTTAATTTGGCTAGCATAACCCCGAATATCTGTAGTTAATAGTTCAATTTCTTCTAACACTGTAAATTCTTCTTCAGATGTAGAAGATTGATGAGCGATCGCTTTTCGTTCTGATTTAGTATTTTGATAATCAATAGTTAATTGGTCTAACAGTTTAATAATATAATTTTTAGTTAATTCAGGATTTTGATTAGTTAGGGTGGTATTAGTCATCGTTAACTCCATAGGTGACAATTTTTTCAATGCCAAATTTATCTGGATGCACAATTAAATATTCATTTCCTTTACGATAAACTGCTGAACCATCTTGACGATAGGCTGATTTCGGTACTCTTAATGCTCCTTTTTTGTTAAAATTGTGCGCTTTACGGAGGAATTTTAACGGTTCAATTTCTTTTCTAGCTGCATGATCTAAAATGTTATGGGCAACGCTGATATAACTGGCTTGATCCCATTCGGTTAAGTATTGTTCAATTTCAGCAATTTCTGAGGATGTGTATTCTTGACAGAGTTGTGCAAAAAATGGGTCAATTTGTGGTTCATTTGCCATTATTTTATCAGTTACTTACTCATTCTCTAAAAATCTTCTGGCAACTCTCCCCCAATCAATGCGAGTATCTTGAGCATTTTCTTTACGTTTACCATCTGGTTGTTCATCCTCATACCTTGCCCATGCCATTAGTAGTAGCTTCAATCCATCTAATGAGTTGATCAACCGAGAACGTAAAGTATCTATATCGGCTTTATCTACGTCCTCCTCTAAGATTTCTACTAAATTTTGATAAGCCGGATGATTGGTATTCAAAGTAACAATAATTGCTCCTCCTCTGGGTTTAACTGAGAAGAAAGCAGAAGTATCAAGAGGAGCTTCAAGAAAAGTATATTTTAAGCCATCATCTACTGTAGTTGCTGCTAGTAATTCGGCTTTGCTTTCTGTAACTCCTTCTTCTTTTAAAGTTTCTTTAATGACTTGTTTTCGTTCTTCTTTGGATAATTGTTCATCTACATCACTTTGACCTTTGTAACCCTGGGATTGACGTTCTTGGGTAACTGTAGTGGCTACTTTCTCAGTTTTGTAAGGGTCATGACGTTTTTCAGGCGTGGTACGAGTGCCTTTTGTTTGTGCCTTGATTAAACCACGGATAATACTTAATTGACTATTTATTTTATGAGCTATATCTAAAAGAGGACTTTTGGGATCTCCGTCTTCTTTGAGTTCTTCTTTTAGTTGGGTAATTGTTTTACCTGCCTCTAATAAAGATTGAATATTGACTTGTAAAAGTTCACTAAAATTCCGGGCTGATTGTTTATTATTAGTGACTCCAAAAATATCATCAAGAGAGGGTGGAAATTCTACTTCTACACCCCACCAACGTTCTGTAGGTTCATAACCATTGACTACTCCCGTATCTAGTTCTAGTTCTCTACCTGCACGAACAATAGAAACTCCAATGTTTTTCTTTGCGTGTTGTCCATGAGGTGTACTTCCTGGATTATTCACTCCTTCTATTAGACGTGCTTCTTCTTTAGCATAGGAAAAGCGAACTTTGACTTCATGTTCTTGTTCACGAAAATCAATAGTAAAAATAGCTTCATAAGATGTATCACCCTGCCAAGGTTGGAGCATTGCCTGATTATCAAATGGTGAATCACAGGAGGTTTTTTTGATTAGATAACCAGGGTCATTAGGTAGTGCATATTTTTCTATAATGATGTCATATAAAGCATCTAAATCAAATGCTAACATCCGAATTTTGACTTCATGCCTATTGATAAATTTGCGATACATTCTCCCGATCACAAATTCAGAATTATCAATAATCGCTTTTCCTGTCCGCCACATACAACGGTCGATTTTTGACCACACTACTAATGCGCCACTGTCACCAAATTTCTGACCGATTTTTGTCCAAATCATTGGAATTGGTCTAGCCGTAGGTTCTGGTACTTCGGTCATCCGCCGATTTTTGATTTCATCTAAGTCAAGATAACTGTGGAGTGCATTTTCTATGCCATTTTGCCATGACCACACATCAACCCGTTGGCATTGAGAAATGGAGGATGAGGGTAAACCCATACCAAAACGTCCGATTCCGGTATGTTTATCTTGATCTAAATATGTACCATTACCAAATTGCAGGGCTAGACGTAAAACATTCGCATCCATACCACGACCATTATCTAACACGGCGATTTGTTCAATACGCGATCGCTTCCTCCCTTCTACTTGTTGTTTTCGTTCACCACACAGTAACTCTACTTGGGATGCACCGGCTTGAATGGCATTATCCATTAATTCGGCGATCGCATAGGCGGCGTTTTTATAACCGTTATCGCGCATTGCTTGCACTGCTAGGTGAGTCGGAACGATATCATGGGCGTTAGCATTCATGGGTTTTTCCTCCAAACGTCTTCCCAATTGTGAAAGGCTGATGCAACTGAACCAAAACCGGGGAGTTGGCTATCGACAACGGTGACAATTTCGGCGGTAGCATTACCCCCAGCTTTGAGTCCGCGAATGGCGCGTCCTACCATTTGGCTGTAGAGGACAAGGGATTTGGTGGGACGGGCGATAACGGCGGCGCTGGTTTTGGGTGCATCGAATCCAGTGGTTAAAACGCCGTAGTTACATAAAATCTTGGTTTGGGGCTGTTCGTCTTTAAAACTTTGAATCAGCCTTTCTCTCTCTGATTTGGGGGTATCACCTGTAACAGCATCAGCATTAAATCCTCTGAAACGCAATATTGAAGCGATGAGTCTAGCGTGTTCAACGGAGGTATTAAAAACGATAATCCGTTGATGATGTTGGGCTAGTGCTTCTAGTTCTAGGATGATGCGGAGGTTGCGTTGTTCGTCTGCTGCTAACCGATTGAGGATATATTGGGGGATGTCTAATTCTGTATTAATCCGATTCAGGTCTTGGGGAGTTAGTTCAATACCAGTTTCATAAAATAAAGAACGATAGTTAACTTTAGCGAGGTATTGTTGATCGACGAGATAATCAATGGGGTTGTCATAACCTGGGATTTCTAAATTCAGAGGGTGTAGGGGATAGGGGGTAGGGTGTAGGGAACCCACGTTTAAAAAC
>NZ_JAYGHD010000130.1:0-10443 GCF_034932245.1 Nostoc sp. UHCC 0251 | reverse complement strand
GATAAATCGCCGTCTCTACAAAGAATGGACTCGTCAATTATTCCTTGACAGACTATTATTTCCGATTTGTGTGTACACCGTAGCTCCTAACAGGAGAGAGACTTTGAATTTTCCGGCTTAGAGCGTGGGCAAGGTGTTTACCGCACAATAAAGCCATATTTTTTAAGTACAGTCTTGGCTTGACTGCCAGATAGAAATTGGATAAATTCCTTGGCAGCAGAAGTATTTTTACTGCTTTTAATTATTGCCAGTGGATAGACAATTGGTGAGTGAAACTTCTCGTCAGCAGTTACTACGACTTTTACCTTGTTGGAAACTTTGGCATCTGTGGCATAAACTAAACCCGCTTGGGCATTACCACTTTCTACTGCTGCCAAAACTTGACGCACATTGTTAGCAAAGACCAATTTGGACTTGACTTGATTATAAAGTTTCAAATTCTTTAAGACTTGCTCCCCATATTGCCCTGCGGGTACACTTCTGGGTTCACCGATCGCAATTTTCTTAATCTTGCTATCTGTTAAATTGGAGAAGCTACTGATGCCAACAACATCTTGAGCCACAATCAAGACTAGACGGTTATTTGCCAGATTAGTACGGCTATCTGCTAGCAACAATCCTTTTTCTTCCAAGGCATCCACTTGCTTTTTGGCAGCAGAAATAAAGACATCCACTGGCGCACCTTGCTCAATCTGCTGCTGCAAAGCACCAGAAGCCCCAAAATTATAACTAATCTTGATATTTGATTTACTTTGTTGGTATAAAGGCTGAATTTCTTCCAGCGCATCTTTTAAGCTGGCAGCTGCGGATACGAGTATGCTGGTGCTTGATTGTGCTATTACAGGGGATGGAGAAGGAGTAACTAATGGTAAACCAATTGCCAGGAGCAAGCCTACAACTGCTATACCCAGAAAGCCAAGGATTTGTCTTCTTTTCATAGAAAAGGTGCTTGAGGGGTTTTTTCCGAAAATTGATGCTAGGTAGAATCGTACCAGCAATACCAACTTTTAACCAACTATATCGGTAAAGTTCTACCTAAAAAAGAACAAGGGTTGTTGCATCAGTTTTTTGGAAGTCCCTTAATTTGGCGATCGCTTCCCTATTCGCTCAAAAAAAATGTCAAAATATCATAACGTGGCTTGAATTTAGATGGGGTTGATAGCAACAAATAAATTCCTTCCCCTGCCCCCTGCCCCCTTCAAGTCTTGTCGTACTCTATTTGTCCATAATCAAGTTTGATAATTCGGTTTGCTAAATGAAAATAGTGATCATCGTGGCTAATCACCAGCACTGTTTTGCCGCGCGATCGCAGTTCTGGTAGTAGCTGAGTGTAAAATACTTCTTTGAATACTGGATCTTGATCGGCTGCCCACTCATCAAATAGATAAATTGGTCGATCTTCTAAGTATGCTGTCAGCAAAGCCAGCCGCTTACGTTGTCCTTGAGAAAGTGCTGTGGTGGAAAGTTGCCCATTTTCAACTTTAACTTTATGGTCTAGTTGCAGTTGCTTTAGATATTTTGTAGCTTGAGCATCCAAGTCAGAATTTTTTAATCCTAAAAGTTCCTCGAATAAATAAAAGTCGGAGAACACCACAGAAAAATGTTGTCGATACCATTCTCGGTTCTGTTCACTAATTAAGTCATCATCAAACCAAATTTCACCGTTTTCAGGGATGTAAAGTCCAGTAATTAGTTTAGCTAATGTAGATTTACCGCTACCATTACCGCCGACAATAAAAACTAATTCTTGAGGATATAATGTTAGGTTTATGGGGCCAAAGATAAAGCTATTGTCTTCTTGATCTGTGTAGTAAGTGTGGGTAACACTTTTAAATTTTAAGCTGCGCCAGTCAGATTTAAGAGCAGGTGGAACAGTTGATAATTCAGTTCGACTAGCTAGAGATAAACCCAGTGATTCGATTTTTTGCAAGGCAATGCTGGCTTTACTTAATAGGGGAAGTTTGCTGATGATGTTATCCATTGGTAACACCAAGTAAGTGAAGGTCAAAATGTAGCCAGAGAGAGTTTCGGGATTAATGGCAAGCAGATTAGGCAGCGCGAATATTACAAAACCAAGGGCAAAAAAGAATACGAGTTGACCCCAGCTTGAAGTTGTGGCAAAAAGGGTTAAACCGTTAACATTGTGATGACGAAATTCGTTAGCAGTTGATTGCAGTTTTTGTTCTAAAAAATCTTGCCGCCGCCTGTAATTTAGCTTGAGTTCTTTGACTCCTTCGGTAATGGTGCGAAAATGTTTAAACAGATGATCTTCATCTTCACGAGCTAGGGCCAACAATTTACCGCCTCTATTTAATAACCACTGGCAACTACCGATCGCTACTACTGAAATTCCACAAACCATCAGCAGTACTACCCAAGAAAGCCAAGTTATGTAAGCTATGCAACCCAGGACGATCGCTAAATTAATAAAAATGAAAGGCATCTGATAAACAGCATTAGCAACTGCCTGAATATCTTCTGTGAGAGTTGCCAATAATCGAGGATTCCCTAAGCGTTCTAGATGACTCAACTCGGAGGCAAGAATTTGGTGGCTCAAACGCATCCGTAATTGCAAAACTGCATTCTGCGAAAGGCGAATTAGCATCACTTGAGAAATGATGCTGGTAATTAGTGCAACTATAGCCAGCCCCGCAAAACCCCAAATTATCGATGTGAACCGGGAAGCAGTACCGCTACTTGCAGCACGGCTAATTAAGGCAATCAAGCCAGCACTACTACCACCACTCAGGAATCCGGTAGCGATCGCGATCGCCACCATCCCCCACGAAGAACGCAACAGAAAATAAATCAAATTCATGCCCTATGCCCCATGCCCCATGCCCAATGCCCAATGCCCCATACCCTATTTTCAAAATAGTTGTTTGCAAACCAATTGAGGTTGCGCTTTTAGGGTAAGTTTTCTATCTTACAGTTAAAAACTTCTGAAATATCACGGTAAGCTAGTTTGAATTACAACCGATTGTGCCAATAATATTGTCAAATTAGCTGCTCAGTTTTTCGGGGTGAAACTTGCGATGACTGTGAATCTGAAGTCTTTAGAGAACCCAACTCATATAGCGGCCGATTCAAAAACCGCTCCTAACAGTAAGAGAACCAGCTACGTTCCCTCGCAACATCGACGTATCCTTTGCATCTTTCCCAAGTACAGCCGCTCTTTTGGTACTTTTCATCACGCTTACCCACTTATGGGTAATGTTCGGGCTTTTATGCCACCCCAAGGTATTTTAATTGTGGCTGCCTACTTACCTAAAGAATGGGAAGTGCGGTTTATTGATGAGAATGTCAAATCAGCAACGAGAGCTGATTACCAATGGTGTGATGTGGTGATTGTGAGTGGAATGCATATCCAAAAACCACAGATTAATCAAATTAATGAAATTGCCCATCGAGCCGGCAAAATTACAGTTATAGGTGGCCCCTCGGTATCTGGTTGCCCAGAATATTATCCTGAATTTGATATTTTACACTTGGGTGAGTTGGGAGATGCAAGCGATCGCATGATCGAGTATCTAGACCAAAACCTGGAACGTCCTCAAGCGCAAATTCGCTTTGAAACTAAGGAACGTTTGCCCTTAACAGAGTTTCCTACTCCAGCTTATCATTTGCTGAATATCAATGATTATTTCCTGGCAAATGTGCAGTTTTCTAGTGGTTGCCCTTATCACTGCGAGTTTTGTGATATTCCCGAACTTTATGGCAACAGTCCCCGGATGAAAACACCAGAGCAAGTCGTTGCTGAGTTAGATGCAATGCGACAATCTGGTAATTTGGGAGCAGTGTATTTTGTCGATGATAACTTTGTTGGCGATCGCCGCGCTGCCATGAAGTTACTTCCGCATCTGATTGACTGGCAAAAACGCAATGGCTACCCCATCCAGTTTGCCTGCGAAGCAACGCTCAATCTAGCTCAAAGTCCAAAGCTGCTGGAGATGATGCGCGAAGCTTATTTCTGCACAATCTTTTGCGGTATTGAAACACCAGAACCAAATGCTCTCCACGCCATTTCCAAAGACCAAAATCTGAGTATGCCAATTTTAAAAGCCATTCAGGTTTTAAATAGCTACGGCATGGAAGTAGTATCAGGAATCATCATCGGGTTAGATACAGATACACCAGAAACAGCAGACCGAATTATCGAATTTATGCGGGCATCGCAAATTCCCATGTTGACAATTAACCTGCTTCATGCGTTGCCTAGAACTCCTTTATGGCGGAGATTAGAAGCAGAAGGAAGACTTGTTTTTGATGAAAACCGCGAATCAAATGTTGAGTTTTTGATGCCTTATGAGCAAGTTATCGAGATGTGGCGGCGCTGCATCACAACCGCTTATGAGCCAGAATTTTTATATCAGCGATTTGCCTACAACATGGAACACACCTACCCAAACCGCATCGAAGTTCCTAACAGTCCATCTCGCACTTCTGGGGCTAATATTCGCAAAGGTTTAACTTATTTAGCTAATATTTTGCTGCGGATAGGCATTTTTAGTAACTATCGTCAGACTTTCTGGAAAATGGCCAAGCCAGCACTAAAAGCAGGTAATATTGAAAACTTAATTCACGTTGGGCTTGTTGGACATCATTTGATTAAGTTTGCTCAAGATTGTGCCAAAAACGAAGAATCGGCTTCGTTTTATTCTCAAAAAATCCTGACTAAAATTCGTAGTTAATAAGCTTAAAAGTTTTTTAATTTGCACCCTAACTTTAAATTTGAAGAAGGCAGATAAAAATGCACAAAGCGCGAAGTATTGCGATTTAGCCAATCGCGGCGACCATTTCAGCCATTCGTCGGCGGGCCACTTCTCGGGCATTTTTCGCCATCTGACAGGCCCTCGGCAGATTCTGACCAATCTCGACCACTCGCGTGGCAATTTCCTGGCCGGTGGAGTCATCAATCTCGAAGAGCCAGTTTTCCAGCCCGATGTCGCGCCACATCTGCCCCTTGCGACTGTCCGTCGGTTGTCGGAGATGTACGGCAGGAGTAGCAGCCGCCACCGCCATGATCGGCGAGTGCATTTCAAAACTGACGATCGCAGCAGCCTTAGCATACACGCTCGCCGCTTCGGCGGTCAGCCAGTAGCGATCCATCACCGCAACACTCAGCTTGATCTCGTTGGGCAACGGGTCGTATAGCAGTGGCTTGAGGCGTGGCACCTCATAGGTCATCTCCGGCACGAGGAACACCCGCATACCAGTCTCAGTAACCCACGCGATGATTGCTTCCCGTAGTTTGGCGTGATCGCGATCTGCAAATGCCTCATTGATCGCACTCTTCGGCGGGTTCGGTTTCACCGTCTCCGGGTAGATTTCCCAGTACGGTGTCCACCGTAGCCGCGGCACGGCACACAAGAACCGACCTACCTCCAGATTGTGATCCTTCAGCAACTTGTCGGCTGCCGCATCGTCACGTAGATCCAGGGCAAAGGTGGCATCCGGGCCAAACCCCATTTTGGGCCCCGAAATTCCCGTCTTGCATAGAGCAGTCAGAGAGTCGGTTTCGCGGGTGAATATGAACTTTGCACCGGCCAGCAAGTCACGATGTTTTTTTAACTCATCGTCACTCAGAGTGATGCCAGCGAAGCCATAGGGCTTTTTGGCTTTTTGGGCTAACTCAGCCTCCGCCCAGCCCACCAGCCCCGGGCCGGAGCCGTGCAGAAAGAAATCACACTTCTCTAGCGCCGCCACCTGCTCATTTTTAGTCTTGGCGAGCTTCAGTTTTGGGAACCGGGTCTTGAGCATGTTCTCCACTACTAAACTAAGGGAATTCGGCCAAAGTGTAATTTCCGCACCCGGACAGTGCTTTTCGAGCAACGCGAGCATACCTGGGGTGTGAGCAATATCACCGATGTTGACCGTCTGCCAAGACGAGCGTAGTAAGATGCGGGTAGGCTTGCTATCTGTGTCGGCACAGAATGTCATTCCGATCCCGGCAAGTAAATTGGCAAGGAAAATTCGACGATTCACAACATACCCATCCTTTGAGCCTATCCCACTAATAATATTTATGCTGAAATACTCAGTAGACAAAAATTTTTTCCATAAGCCTCTTGTCAACATAATTTGTAATTCGTAGTTACAATCAGTGCTTGCTCTGAACCCACCACTGAATTGTTGCACCCATTTAATTACGAATTACGAATTACGAATTACGAATTAGTAATTATTTGCTCAATCCCATGATTGAAATTCATCAATGACGCTACGAATTAGGGATGTTATTTGAGCGCGACGGGTTTCAAAATTGGCGGCGATGTAAATCAGTAAGATACCAACTAACAAGCCAATAACCCATTTTAAAAAGGAGTACTGCCAGCTAAAAAGTACTGATTGATAGATTGTAGTGATTACAAAAGTGGCTGTACCAATGTAGAGAAAAGCCCGCACTCGCAAAGCTAATCCAGCAAAAATGGCGATGAGGCTGAAAATTCCCGGTATCCAGGCTGTACCTTGATTAAATAAAATTGCCCACCCACAAATTAAACCACTACCTAGCATTCTCAGAATATGCCGAGCTACTTTGTACTCTGGAAGCTTGAGTTGGGAATCGACTTGAGCAATATAAAGCAGTGATAACCCAACGGGTGTTACATACCATAAAGCTTCAGTCAGGCGTAAGGAATCAAACCAACGATAAAGTGCCCAATCAATCAAAGCCACACTAATATAGGTAAAACGGATGTTTTCGCCCACCTTTGCTATGAAGATGTAAAATCCAGCTGCGAGTACCAAGGTAATAGGGTAAGTTTGCAGTCTGGTTTCCCATAAAATTATCAGTGGTATGATGTAGGCGGCTTGTTGCCAAGGTCTTTTAGACCAACCCCAGCTTTCCCAAGGTAGGATGTACAAAAAATAGGCTACCACACAGGCGATCGCACCGTTCCAAGGAACTAACGGCCCAGCCCAAAATTGCCCCACTGCTGTCTCACGCCAATAAACCCTCATGCCGGCTACTTCTAATAAGCCGAGGTAAACCCACATTTCGGCTATTGTGATTCCTCCGAAAATGCTGGGGGAAGTGTGCGAATTTCGTCCTTGAAAAATGGCATAGCGAATCAAAAATACCCCAGTTCCCAATCCCACTAAACGGTTAACTCCAATGGGAAGAGGAATGGCGGCCATTAATAAGCAGCTACTCCAAGCCCAGTGAATATGGGCAATTCCTTTCAGTTCTTGGGGAGTCAGGCGTAAGTAACTTACAAGCCAAGGCGACAAGATGCGGTAAGCATACATGATACTCGCGCCAAGAGCAGACATGGCAATCAATCCATCGCCTAATGCTCCTCCTGAAGCTTGTAACATTTGATAGAACAAAAGTTCATAGGCAGAAATGGATACGCCAATGATTCCTAAGTACAGCAAGGGCTTAAAGTCTTCGCGGCGTCGCCCCACGCCAATGATAATTAAAGCTACACCCAAGGAATACAAACCAGTCCACTCAGTGAAGGTATTCACACGCAGCAATACACTGAATACACCATAAATTAATGGCAAAATGTGAAAACTGCTAGGAAGCCTTTCTAATTGATGTCGTCGTCGCCACCACTCTCCGACAAGTTGAGCGATTAAACCTAAAGCAATATTTGCGATCGCTATCCTAACAATTGATCTTTCCCCAAATCCCAGCATTTGGGTAATCAACAATTCCAAACACCAACCGATGCCATAAAATGCCCAATTTGTCGGTTCTCGCCAACTGCGATAAACAATGGCTATCAAGGTGATTGCAGTGGCGGCTAAGTACAAAAATCCAGAACTAATAAACCCTGAGTAAATCAGTATTGAGTGTAACGTTAAACCAAACAACTCAAAACCACACAATGCGATCGCCCATTTATCGCTGGCGGCTGCATATATAGTTGCTAATTGGTTATTGCGTCGGCTTAAAACTGTCCGCGCTAACCATAGACTTAGGATTGCGATCGCTCCTACGACAAACCAACCTGCTAGCACAAGGCGAGGTAAACCAGCTACACCAGTCCACAGCAGCGCCACAATAAAACTCAGAGCATATCCTTCTGTAATTACCGCAGATATTTGGTTTCGCAGATAGCGCGTATTTGCGAACATCAATCCCGCACCTACAGCCAAACCGATTAATCTGGTTTCTGGTAGCTGTACAGTAAGTAACTGGGCAACTCCTACAGCCAAGACACTCAAGTAACGGGTAGTAGTACGACGTTCTGTAGTTGTGCAATTGGCAACACCCGTAAGAGCTATAGGCGTAACTAGCCATAAGATTCCCCAATGAGCTTGGCTATCAGCTATGCCATACCAAGATGATTCTGCATTCATCCACAATAGGAAAAAACTAGCGGCGGCTAGCCCTAAACCGATATCCCATGCACTACGTTGCCATAGTCCCTCTTTGACACTAAATCGCCACTCTGCAACCATCAGAGCTAATAAAATACTTGCCCAGACTTGTTGACTTAGGGCTGGTGCCAGCAAATTAATGGTAGAGCAAAATGTCAGCACTCCCATGATGTGAGTTAGATATATCAGGGGAAGGGATGAGGGGGAGCGGCGTTGAGTGACAAATGCCAGAGTGATGGTGGAAAATAGCAGATTTAGCGATCGCAATGTGGGATTTATTATAGCGATCGTTGTTAAAAAAGTTCCAAATAAGAGGGTGAGCAGTTCACCAAATTGAGCCAATTCTCGCTTGTGGCTACGATGCAGGCTATCTGTGAGCGCCACCATCAAAATTACGTAGGGAAATAAAGCTACACCCAGCAACGCCCAAGGTTCATTTTGAGAATTGGTAAGTTGAGTACCAGTTGCGATCGCTAATTTCTGTAAGCTATCAGGTACTAATCGCCAACCTAGCCAAATCGTCTGTAAGCCAATGAGAAAAACTGCTGCTAAGTCAACTTTTAAACTGTACCGCCGCAAACGATTTCCCACAAACCATAAACCCAAACCACTTACAGTTATTGCTTGCCAGGGATAATTTACTACCGAAACCAACCAACCCAGAAAGAGGAGAATACCACCGAGTTGTTCCCAGAGTAATAGAGATACGGAAGATGAGGGGGATGAGGAAGAATTTACTTCCCTATCTCCCCCTGCTCCCCGCTGTGCTAACCAAGTTACTAGCCACCCGCAAATACCAATAGCTAACCCCAACTGCGTAACATCTACCCTGGCAACGAAGATTGCCCGCACTAGCAGCACTATTAAGGCATAAATAATTACGGCAGCAGGTAAACTAATACTTAACCGTTGGCGATTGCTTCTATCTTCCTCACTGATAGAATTAGGCTGTTGGTAAAGATTGTGATAAACGGTAATGATAGTTGTGCCGATCATTGCCACATAAACGGCAATCAAGGGAAATCCTGGAAATTGCCAACCCCAATGCAAATAACTCAGCCCCAGAATATTTGCTAGAGGTAATTTGCCAGTATGTAAATTGGCAAAAATAGTCCGATTTTTGGAGAGTAAAACAGTTATTGCAGTTAGGGTAGGCCAGGCGATCGCAACTACAATCCAATCCACAGGATTTTGCCACAATCGAAAGCTATCCATTGCCCAAAAGTTCACTGGCACTAATAAAAGGGTGACAATCAGCAAAGTTTGAGCTGTCAATCTTAGGTTGCTTTGCCTAGTTGCCCAAAAGCTTAATCCCCAAAAACTCAAAGTATAAGCAAATAAAACTCCATATTGTCCAGAAGCAGGAAACCTCTCCCACTGACTTGCAGCCAGTACCCCAGAGGACACCACTACCAGGAATACCCCTAGAAAAAGCAGCCAGCGGACACTCAGTTCTGCCCCCAAGGACTGCAACATTGTACTAATAAAGTTGGGTTGGGCTGGTTTTTGCTGCGGTTGTCTCCGGCTACCAGATTGTAAAGCTGTTACGGGTATCTGCTGCACAGGATCAGAAGTTACAAATGCTACCTTTGTTTCAGCTTCCGGCTGGGGTTGTAACACCACCTTACACACCAGGAACTCTTGGCATAGCTGCCTAACCTGGGTATCGGATATCAAACCTAAGCGCAACCATATATCTAGTCCTTCTAATAACTGAGGATGGGAAGATGGCAGCCTGATTTCAAATTTTAGCGGGCGCTCATGGGGCGATGACATAAGTGGAAACAGTATAACTATATACTTAATTGTGATTTTAATTAAAGTATATTTTTGCTCTAATTGTGCCAGTTATTAGGCTAATTGATATTAATTTTTAACCTATAAACGATACTTTTAGGCTCCACATTGCAGTCTGCCAACCGCTACAAGTAAGTAAGAAAAAATCAATAAACCTATGTTACGCAATGTAAAATTAATTAAAGGTCTGTAGTAAGCCGCTTCAGACCTTACAACAAACCTTTAATTATTCACTCATGTAGCCTATATAGGACTCATATAGGACTAGTATTTGATTTCTGAAAAAACTCAATACAACTAGGAAGCCTTCTT
>NZ_JAYGHD010000129.1:0-10499 GCF_034932245.1 Nostoc sp. UHCC 0251 | reverse complement strand
AGCGCTTTGTCTTTCGACGGCTAGGTTTTTTAAGTGGTTGATTACCTTTCCACTATTATTAGTATAGTGTACTGGTACACTAATTAATTCAAAGCCGTCCTAGAAGGACGGGGCTTTAAACCCAATTTTTCGGTAAATAAAAAAGGAATGCGTACATGGGAAAAGGGAGGTTAGAAGCATTCAGCGATGGGGTGATTGCCATTATCATCACCATTATGGTGCTGGAAATCAAAGTGCCGCATGGGTTCGATTTAGCTGCGCTGCGTCCCCTAATTCCAGTATTTCTCAGCTATGTGCTGAGTTTTATCTTTCTTGGCATCTACTGGAACAATCACCATCATCTATTACAGGCAGTCCGACACGTTAATGGGCGTATTCTTTGGGCGAATCTACATTTGCTGTTTTGGCTATCATTAATCCCCTTCGTCACTGGCTGGATGGGCGAGAATCAGTTTGCCGCCATGCCAGTTGCCCTTTATGGTATGGTATTGTTGTTGTCTGCGCTCGCATACTTCATCCTTACCCGCACCCTCATCTCTCATCATGGCAGCGATTCGACATTAGCGATCGCAGTAGGTCGAGATTTCAAAGGAAAAATATCGATGGTGTGCTATGCAGTGGCAATTCCACTTGCTTTTGTGAACTCATGGTTTGCCTGTATACTATACGTTCTGGTTGCAGTTATGTGGCTCATCCCCGACCGTCGCATTGAAAATACTCTTACTCATTGAACGTATTTGTTCAATATGCCTTTGTATCGGGTAGCAAAAACAAACTTTTCCTTTCATCTTGCGCCATCTAAAAACCAATACGCTTGGGTTAAGATCCCCTCGCCTGTGGCGACCCCCTTTTTAAGCTAAATAGCCCAACACAAGAACTGTTAGGCAAATCCGCAAGTTAACAACAATTCTGTAAACTGCGCTTCCTCTTGAACCCTCATTGTTCTTAATTGTGTCATCGCTTCCATAAAAGCATTGTCACCTTTTACCTGACAAATAATAGCCCAGTCAATAGTTTGCAGCAGTGAAAATTGAAATACACGCTGCAACAGTGCGGGCTGATCAGACTCACGATATGCTGGCAGCATCCGCGATAAGAAGTCCAAACCATAGTCCTCATAAATCCAGAGGAAATCCCATGCCGGATCTCCAATCATTATGTCTCCAAAGTCAATGATGGCAGTGACCCGCTTCGTTTTCTCATCGAAGAGAACATGATCTGGAGAAAGGTCGCCGTGCAACAACGTGGAGCGAAAATCTGAGGTGTTACCGGATGATTCTAGATAGCTCCCAATCACCCGCTCAATAAACAGGCACTCTGGTTTATCTAGGATTGGAAACAGATTCTCTCGCGCTCGCTTCAACAAATCAGAACACCGATTTGCATATTCATTGGTTAATACATGACAATCCTCTGCAAGCCTTACATTCACCGAATGCATCTGGTTCAGGAAGTGCGCTACTTGCTTTGCACAATGGGTTCGACTTGCTTCCTCAAGTGTGAAATATTGTTCTTGCGATAGAGCGTGACCGTGCAGGAGCGGGTAAGCAATAAATGACAGTTTCGGATTATCTTCAAAGGAGGCAATTTGTGGAGATGGAATCGGGAGTGTGATTTGATTTGCAAGTTTGGGAAGCAAACAGTATTCGCGTTTCAGACTCGCGCGTGCCTTGTCGTGTTTAGCAAAGCGGAAGACCCATTCATCATTTACAACGTATGCTGAACAGAAGTCCCCCTCAGCGAGATAGTATATTGAGTCAATTGTCCATTCTGGACAACAACGCAAAATAGCCTTTGTAATTTCTATAAGTGTCAAATTACCTCACATTAATCTAATGAGTAAAATATATTGCAGCTTCATAAAGAAACTGTATAAGGCTCAAAGTCATGTAAATCTAAGTATTTTTTTGTAACTCCATGAGGATAGAGACAGCTATCCCAGCAAAAGTAACCAAACAGGCAATGCTTCCTTTACGAGGTTGTGGATAATTACTGATAAAAATAGTCAGAATATGAGCTAATGTTGAAGTTTTCAGCATTCTCACCCTTATTTCAACAAATAAAAATATGTTATTTAAGCGCTTGTAGTGTCAATTCCAATTAATTATGCCTACCCGGCCAGTTTTGGGTGTGGAAAAAAATTACAAATCAGTCATTAAGCTTCCGCGTTCCTTAACTGCTATTGAAACTTTTGGCTTTGGTTTGTCTGGCTTACTTTCATGGTTTACCTCTGCACCATTCATAACTTCTGGGCTAGGAATGCAAGCCTTGTTTGTGTGGATACCAGCAACCATTATAGGTGTAATGCTGTGCTTTCAAGTGCAAGCTTTGGGTAGGCAATGGCCAGATGTGTCAGGAGGAACACCTAATTACACCAGCAGACTGCTGAAAAATTTTCCGCTTTTAGGACGCTATGCAGCACTAGGATATTTTGCTGGTTGGGTTTCATTTCCCATCAACGGCATCATTCTTACAGAATTGATCAAAGTTCAGCTGGAACCTTGGGGCATTCATTGTCCAGAGATGGCGATGAAAATAGGTTTCACACTACTTCTATTCAGTATCGCGTTTAGTGGTACACGCGCTTTGGCAATTCTGCATTTATGTTTCATTATTCCAGCAGTCGGATTAGTGCTTCTGTTTTCTGTTCAAGGCATAGGCTGGTTAGCGTTTTCGCCACAAAGTCCTGGTTTGCTTCCTAGCAGTTTGCCTAGTTTTTCGGCTGTTGAATGGCCGAAGTGGTTTTTCTTCGCCGTTTATGCTGTTTATAGTGTTGAAACAGGTGCAGCGTTTGTAGCGGATAGTCAAAAACCCCACCAAACTTTACGTTTATTATCAGTTGCAGGTTATTTAATCGCTATCATCTCTCTGTGTGGCTCTTGGGTGCTGATGCGTTTAGGCAGTAACCCAGAGTTAGAAGGTGATCTGTTTAAGACTTTTGTCGCAGCTTCACCTTTCTGGGGCCAAGCAAGTTCATTAATTGTAACGTTATTGATTTGCTCTAGTTGCCTTCTTGGTGCTGCTATTGGGGTAGCTAATACTCCTCGTATTTTGTATCAACTAGCTTTAGACGGGCATATGTCTCCAGTCTTCACAGTTGTTTCCCGTCAAGGTGTATTGCAACCTAGCCTAATATTTGCTTTTATATTCAGTTTATTTTATTTACTTTCGGGCGATCTCAATAATTTAGTGATAACTATCACTATTAGCTATTTATTATGTATTATCACATTCCATTTTGGGCTATGGTTGAACCGTGGACAGCCTGGAATACGATGGCCTTGGTTATCCTTGGGCTTTTGTTGTGTGGAGCTAGTAGCCTTAATAGTTGGTGGTTTAGCCTGGAGGTGGCAAAACTTAGCGGCTGGGCTACTGCTACCTGTGATAGTTTTAGTAGCTGATGCGGCTATCCGGCGAATCCCTTTTGCCCCTTTCCATCTTCAATGGTGGGTGCAACGCCGACAGTCATATAGTACCCAGATTAAAGATTTTGTCGGGTTTCAGGTAGGAATTTTATTAGCATTAATTTGTAGTACTGCTACTATTATCTGGGTGGTTAAGGAGCAGTTTGAAAAATTCCCTAGTGGTGCAGATAAAAATCTCTTTTTCATTCTGCTGATGGTAATTTCATTTATGGCAGTAGCGATCGCTTGCTGGACTACTTTACCACAAATTGCATCGATTGCCGAAGCCCGCGAAGTGGCTGAAAGTCGCTTCATTACTGCCTTAGATACTGTCTTAGATACAGTTTTAGTGCTTGATGAAAATGGCGTCATCACTCAAGCTAACTCGGCTGCTGAATCATTATTCGGAATAGATGTCAATCAGCTGCTTGGGCTTCATCTTGATGATTTTTTTCCAGAATTAGGTGATGCGCCTGCTTATTGGCAAAGCAGAAGTGAGCAAATCTTACAAAAATCTCCAAAAGAGAAGCAGATCATTGAAACAACGGTTTCACACAAAATCAATCCCCAGCGCCAAGAATATATTGTTTTCTTACGGGATATTAGCGATCGCAAGCAAGTAGAAGAAGCATTACGCTATTCTGAAGCAACTTTGCGCCAGCAAGCGACTGAACTCGAAGAAACTTTACAAGATTTACAGCACACTCAAGGACAGTTAATTCAAACTGAGAAAATGTCTAGCCTCGGTCAACTTGTTGCTGGTGTAGCACACGAAATCAATAACCCCGTTAACTTTATCCACGGTAATCTCACTCACATTGATAATTACACCCAGGATCTAATTAGTTTAATCGAGCTTTATCAAGATATTTATCCAAATCCGGTTCCAGAAATTCAAAATTTGATCGCAGAAGTTGAACTTGATTATCTGATAGAAGATATGCCCAAAACGCTCTCTTCTATGAAAGTCGGCACTGGGCGCATCCGCGAAATTGTCCTTACCTTACGTAACTTCTCTCGACTGGACGAAGCAGAGATGAAACCTGTCAACATTCATGAGGGAATAGATAGCACACTGTTAATTTTGCATAATCGTTTGAAAATAAAAGTAGAACATCCTGCTATTGAAATTCACAAAGAGTATGGAGAATTGCCAGCCGTAGAATGTTATGCCGGACAATTGAACCAAGTATTTATGAACATTATTAGTAATGCCATTGATGCGTTAGACAAGTACAACGACGAAAGAACAGTAGCAGAAATCAAAAACGACCCTAGTATAATTATCATTTGTACTAAAGTAGTAAATCCTGATTGGATAGCTATCTCTATTCAAGATAATGGCCCTGGAATGAGCGCAAGTGTTAAACAGAAGCTATTTGATCCTTTCTTCACTACAAAACCCGTGGGACAAGGCACGGGTTTGGGATTATCTATCAGCTACCAAATTGTAGTGGATAAACACGGTGGCAAGATGGAGTGTATTTCTGAGCCGGGACAAGGGGCAAAGTTTTGCATTCAAATCCCGGTTAAATCGGCGTATGTTGCAAAGATAGGCAACACTAGCAGTCTCTAATCTGGTTTGCTAAGATAATAACTCTTTTTCACTTTCACTAGAGAAAATATGAAATCTTTGATTGAAACAATTTTATTTCATTAATTAACAATGAAATAAAATTGTAAATCTGAAGTTCAAAATTCTCATGCAATCAAATTCCAAAAATCATAACTATTTTTTCTTGCCACTGCACAATAGGAATAATCTAAACCTTATACACCACCCATTGAAGCTTCCTGTATTCTACAGGTGAGAACTTCTCTTTGAAGCTAAACAATCCACTTGTTTCTGAGCCACCCAAATTTAAATAGCGATATCCTGCTTTTTGGAGAAGCCGACAGCATTCCACAATCAAGTACTCAGAAAGGTTAGGAAATTCTTGGTGCAAAGTGATACTTGCATAAAGACCCACTGTATCATCGCTTATCGGCTCCATAGCAAAGAAAGCCGCAGCCTTACCAGCAATCCGAATCAACCGCGAAAAGTACATTTTGCCGTTGTTGCCCAGTGGAGGATAATGAATAATGTTGTCGTAGTCTGAGGTCTGGGAGATGTGCAACTGCTTGATATCTAAATAGTCAAAGAACTTATTGACGATATCATGAGCCTCAGCAGCATTCTCTTCGCATAAAAACTCAGATGTGGTTTGATCGCCAAACTTAGAGCAGAAGTAGCGATAGTTGGTCTTAAGACCACTACGTTGATGCACCTTTAGCTTTTCCAAAACAGCATTGACATCGAGGATTTGTTCAGCAAAGGTATCATCTTCTTCCATAGCTTGGGCGTGCCAAGGATAATCCTCGATTGGTGAAAAGCCAATGTCCAGAAGGCGATCGCGTTCTTCCATCGTTAACTTTTTCACGAACACAGGAACGCCACTTAGCTCTAATAAATGCCGACATAAACGCTGTAAGCTCTCTGGATCAAATTCTCCCATCGGGTTAACAACGTGGAAATGCCAGTTACCTCCAAGTGAGAAGCGATTACCAATACCGATACCAGCCAACATCCGACCATCAAAATACTTCAGTCCGAGGCGATCTGGCCCGAGTCCATTGGCCGCTTGGCAGACATAATAAAAGCTGTTACCGTAAGTCTGCGTTTTGTCTAATAGGCGGAAATCTCGAAAAAGCTGCCGATCTTTGCCGCTAATGTAGCTAACTCGACCGCCAAATCGTTTGATTGTCCGTTCAGCCAGGAGATTCTTTACTTCTAGTGTGTTGTTTTCTGTTGTAGGAATCTCTGCTTGCTCCCACATGCAGAGAAACTGTTTGCGTTGTGCATCAGCAAAGGCAAAATCTTGCACTACTAAGACCTGAGCCGGAGAACCCCAAAGAATAGTGGCGACCTTATCGCCGTAGACACAAATAGTAGTGGGGTTAAAGAAATGTTCTGGAATCCAACGATGTTGAGATTTGGAGTCTTTAAGGGTGAAAGCATCACCAAACCGGGTAAGCACTCGCGTTTCAATCCCTTGATCTACTAGTTGACGCCAACGGGAAACAATGTCGTCTGGATTTGACTCCATAAAACGACGCTCATCGACACCACTAAAATAAACTTCACCCCCTGTATTACCAAGGGTTTGGTGAATATCGTCAAGCACAGCCTGTACTACATTATTCCCTTCAAGAGTAGACATTACAGAAGGTGAATTTCGTAGTTCAGCCTTGATAGGTAACACTCCGGTCATGGGTAAAGTTCTCCTTCGGTTTAGTTAGTACGTTTCTTGAGCGAATAAATCACCCAACATGGATGCTCCAGTTCACTCACCCAGGTAAAGGGTTCGTTCCCTTGAGCGAGAGGTCGTTGCGCTTGAATGACCTCAAAACCCGCCTGCTCAAACGCAATTCGGTAGTCTCGATCCGTCCAGTAATAGTCATATAAAACTATCTCTGTTCCCCGAATCGAGACTCGAACTCTTTCCCCTGACTGAAGGCTATGATTCTCTGGCAGATCATTTTGAAAGGACAGCCAATCATGGGAGTAATATTCCTCTGAACAAGTCACGACGATCGCTATGCCATCATTTTTTAGTAGGCGATCGCATTCTCTGAGTGTTTCTATCATCTGAGGAATGGAGGAATATTCGAGCAGGACAAAACTTTGAAAAATCAGATTGAAGTAAGCATCTGCAAAAGGCAATGGTAATACATCAACCAAGTAGTATATTCCGGTTGGATCGATTTGGCGAGCTTGGGCTAACATTTGGGCATTGATATCAACACCGATCGCATCCCATCCTAAGGATTTGAGAAACCGAGTTGATCGCCCTGCTCCACACCCAAAATCTAAAGCGAGTAAACCGGAAACAGGGTTTTCAATGCGTTGGATAATATTAGCAAACGCAAGATAATATGTCCCTTCAATTCCTAAATTAGAATACTGTTCTGAAAATATTTGGTATGCATGGGTCTGCTCGTGTGCAATTTTAATGACAGACACGAAGATATCTCCAAAATATTTGAAAGTTGGTAAAAGCTAGGAAATTTTAAATTTACATTAAGGTTCAGCGAGTTGTGTAGTTTTTAAGATAACAGACGATAATACAAAAAAACTATTACAAAAAATTAACTATATTTATATTAACTAATTTTTTATTAAAAACTATTAAGATATTGATTATTAATAGACTCAAATATTAAATAGTTGGTGAATTTTTTGAGATTTTTGAAGCTAAGGTGTTTGAGTAGCATCCATGCATAAAGTTATGCTAATAGCCTGTTAACTGACTTGATCAGTTGTATATAGGAATCCGTTTTGATTTTTGAATTTATTTGCGTGTGCAGACAATAGGCAATAGGCAATAGGCAATAGGCAAGAAGGCTTTTTGATCTGTACGGAGTTTTTTCACGCAATCAAATATGAGTCATATATAAAAGCAAGAATGCGAAGTATCTCTTGAGATACTTCGCATTTATGTGCTAAAAAGACAGCTTAACTACAGCAGTTTGCAAGTTAATGAGCTACAGTTTGTAAACTCAAGAACCAGATATAAAGCAAATTTTACTTCTGATTCTTGTAACTTCTGTTCATCGTACTTTTAGGCCGAACAGAAGACATTGGAGAAATCCGCTACTCCGAGCTTTCTAAATTCTGCTGTAATTGTCATTTTAGGCTGCAACTTTTTCCTCAAATGGTTTAAAAGTTTTTTTGCTAGCACCGCAAATCGGACATTCCCAGTCATCAGGAATTTCTTCAAAAGGTGTACCAGGTGCAATTCCCGAATCAGGATCGCCAGCAACCGGATCGTAAATCATGCTGCATTGTCTACAAATCCATTTCCGAGTTTTGGGATCTTCATCTGCAACTCTGGTTGCTGTTTGTCCTCCATTTAATACTTCTAAAGCTTCAGCGTAGCGCTCGGCGTGGTAATTTTCGATGAATTTTAACAAGCCAAAACGGTGTGCAGCTTCCCGAAATGTGTTCGCATGATCGGTTGATTCTTTAACTTGTTTGAGAAATTCTTCAGCCGCAGGATTGTCGCGATCGCGTTGAGCATCTGCGGCAAACTCTGGATACATTGTGGTATATTCGTAAGTCTCCCCTTCAATTGCCAAAGATAAACAGCGAGATACAATTTCTCGCTTTTGTTCATCAGTTAAAGCAGCCGAATCTTCTACCACAAGTTCTGGATGCAGCAACTTAAAATGTGCAAAAGCGTGTTCGGTTTCTTGATCAGCTGTTTCTTTAAAAAGTTTCGCCAAGTCTGGAAACCCAAGTTGACGCGCCACATCCGCAAAAAACAGATACTTGCGATTTGCCATCGATTCACCACCGAAGGCAGCTTCCAAGTTTTGAAGTGTAGTAAAGTTGGACAAATCCATAATTTTTGGATGCCTGCAAAGTGATATTTAGCGTGAGAATACAGACTTTACAACCGGATATACGAGCCATTATTTGTATAAGTTTTAAATGATTTATACAAACTTTTCCAGCCCATATTTAGCAATCCGTTTTGTTAGCTGCTCTTGGACAATTATAAAACCGAAAAGTTTTACAGATGACAAATTCTACTTTTGATTTAGAGATACAGCAGATTTAAGCTAAGTCTGTTACCCAGGTATAAAGCATATTTTACTCCTGAATTCTGCTGTAATTGTGATTATTTCAAGTGGTCTGAAGTTCTAAAAATGGGTAATCAGTGTATCCTGTTGCGTCAGGGGCATAAAATGTCTTTGGCTCTGGGGTGTTCAAATGTGCGTTCAGTTCCAAGCGTTTTGGTAAGTCAGGATTAGCAAGAAATAACTTGCCAAAAGAAACTAAATCTGCGTTGTTGCTGGCAAGAATACTATCTCCTGTTGGGCGATCGTAGCCACCATTGGTAATCAAAGTACCTTGGAATATTTGGCGGAAGTAAGGTGTAACAGGGTTCATGACTTCGCGGGTTGCTAAATCAACTTCGTTCGGTTCCATCAGGTGAAGATAGGCAAGTCCAAAGGGGTTAAGAGCCTTGATAGCATAACTAAAAGTTTCTTGAGGGTTGGAGTCATGCATTCCGTAGAAAGTGTTACTTGGTGAAAGTTTGATACCAACACGGTTGGCACCCCAAACGCTAGCGACTGCTTCCACAACTTCTAAAAGGAATCGGCTGCGCTTTTCTATTGAACCGCCATACTCATCTGTGCGTTGGTTCGAGCCATCTTGGAGGAATTGATCGATTAAATAGCCAAATGCACCATGAAGTTCAATCCCATCAAATCCAGCCGCCAAGGCATTTTCTGCGCCTTTACGGAATTGCTCGACAATCTCAGAAATTTCTTGGGTTTCTAAAGCACGGGGAGTTTCCAACGATACTTTACCTATGGGTGTATGGAGTGAGCCAACTCCTGCGATCGCACTAGGAGCAACTGGCAATTCTCCACCAAGTAAAGCCGAGTGAGAAACTCTCCCAGAATGCCAAAGTTGTAAAAAAATTCTGCCCCCTTGTTCATGTACTGCATTAGTTGTCAATTGCCATCCTGCCACTTGTTCTTCTGAGTAAATACCTGGGCAGTTTATGTATCCTAAGCTCAGAGGTGAAACCATTGTACATTCGGTAACGACCAGCCCAGCACTAGCGCGTTGGGCGTAGTAAGTTGCCATCAGCGAGTTTGGGATGCTTGCAATTGCCCGTAAACGCGTCATCGGTGCCATTACGATCCGGTTTGGTAAGGTGTAAGGGCCAAGCTGAACTGGGGTGAAAAGATTGATATTGGAATTCATGGCTTAAATTTCTATTACTGCGTTGCACATTATCGGCTGAGGTTTTGAAACGAGGAATATCGCTTTTATGAGGAAAGCTTTGATCGCCTCATGCAATTCCACCGTTTACACGGATGTTTTGCCCTCAAGTGTTTGTTCAAATAATCGTTGGATGTCGGATATTTTGCTAATATCAGCTTGTACAGCGATCGCTTCTACTCCCAACTTTTCAATTTCCGCAACAACTTCCTGTGCTTTGCCTGCATTACAAAAAACAGGGTGTGGGGTGTAGGGTGTGGGGTGGTGCGACTCGTTTGCGGTGAATTCATAACCCGCAGTGAAAACGTCAAGGC